>JAAOZX010000207.1 GCA_012274225.1 Comamonadaceae bacterium
AAAAGGCGGCGCCGGTGCAGCATGAAGAAGCGCGGACCGCCGCCGGGACCCGGCCCGTAGCGGCGGTTCAGTTCCGCCACGGCCGCGGTGGCGACGTCGATCAGCTCGGCGTCGCCTTCCCGCACCTCGCAGTCGGCGTCGAGCCCGTCTGCCAGCAATGCGAAAGCCAGATCGCCGCCGGCGCCCGAGAGATGGTGAACCTCCAGGCGCTCGATCTGTTCCAGCAGGTCGGCCCGGCTGGTCAGCAGCGTGGGCACGGCAACCAGAGTGCGCAGGCTGGGTGGAACGCCTTCCCGCAGCGCCAGCCCGGGCAGGGCAACCGGGCCGAAACTCCAGCTCATCGTGCGGTTGACGAGGGCCGTCGCCACATCGGTCGCGGGCACGAACGCCGCCAGCGCCAGCAGCGCGATCCAGCCCGTGGCCAGGCCGGGCTCCCACACGGCCCACAGCGCGAGCGCCAGCAATTCCGCCGCAACCACAAAGACCAGGCCGACATAGCCGGCCATGCCCAGGCGCATATTGAAACGGTTCACCGCCAGCCGCACCGGCGGCCGGAAGCCGATGGCCCGTTCGAAGGCGCGCCGGCCCTCGGCGATGAGGTGATAGCCCGGGTCCGCGTCGCGTTCCGCCGGCGCGCCGCCGGGCTCTGCCGCCGCGTGGTCGGCGGCCTCCAACGCCCGATCGGTGATCTCCAGTTCGGTCTGCGAAGAACCCCGGGCCAGCTGTTCGATCGCGCTGCGATACTGGTTGCGGGTGGCGAAGTCCATGGCCGCAAAGGCGCTGCGCGCGCGCAGGCGTTCATCGACCAGGCTGACGCTCTCGAACAGCTCGGCCCAGTCGATGTCCGAGATCAGGCGCATGCTGATGATGACGTTGCGCACCGTGAGGTTGGTGGCGCCCTGGCGCAGCAGGGCATGCTCGACCACCTCGTCGACGGTGGTGCCCTGCAGCCGCAGCCGCTCCTCCAGCCAGCCCAGGGCCGGCGTGGTCCTGGGATCCTGGTCCCTCAGCCGCTTGGCGAACTGCGCGGCGAATTGTTCGGACAAGGGGCCGGGCTCGCGCGTCGCGATGTCGGCATCGAGTGCATGGCGAGCGCGCCCGGAGGCGATCAGCCGGTTGGCCAGCGCCTGGGCATCGATGCCCGCCAGGCGGCCGGCGGTGATCTGCTCGGCGAGCCGGCGCAGGTTCTCGATCAGGACGATGCGCAGCGTGATCGCCACGGCCCACAACTCGCCGATGGTGAGCGGCTGCACGCTCTGGTAGGCGGCAATGAAGCGGCGCAGCACCGCCGGGTCGAAGTGGCTGTCGGTGTGGGCCACGAACGCCCAGGCCAGGCCGAACACGCGCGGATAGCCGGCGAAGGGACCCTCGGCCAGCTTGGGCAGCTGGCGATAGAAGCCAACCGGGAGGTCGTCGCGGATATCGCGGATCTGTTGTTCGACCACGTGGTAGTTGTCGAGCAGCCATTCCGCGGCAGGCTCCACACCGCGGCCGGCTTCCAGCTCCGCGGCGCTGGCCCGATAGGCCGCGAGCAGCACGGCGGCGTTGTCATGGAGCCGACGATGCAGCGACAGCACAGCCGGCGGCCGGGTCGTGACCGGCTGGGCGGCCGCCAACGTCCTGGCGTGCTGCTCCAGGCGCTCGATCCCGAACAGTTCCTGCCGGACCGGGGCCGTGTCGCTCCAGGGGGGTGCCGGCGGCTGGCGCCGGAAAGACAGAGGCTTCAGCAGCAGCGTCCTTACGAAACCGCTGCGCGCAAATCGTACTCGCGCAGCATCACCGGCTCGCGCGACCCCTGGGCGATGCGCCGGTGCACCGCGGCCTCGATGTCCGCGCTGTTATCGCGGAAAGTCTGCAGGGGGTCCTCGCCCTGGACCGTCGGCCGAAACCGGTGGTGCAGGGCTTCGCGGCCGACACTGGCGCCGAACGGCTGGCCGTCCACCAGCACCCAGAACCGCACGGTCCCGGAGGCTTCATGGAAGAACGGTGCGTCGGCCATGGCGTGCTGGCCGATCAGCGCGCCGGGGCCGCCGGGACGACCACCAGCGTGTCGCCCGTCTTGCCGCGTTGGCCGGTCGCGCCGGTGTCGCCGGTATTGCCGGTGGCGCCCGTCGTGCCGGTGTCGCCCGTGCTGCCGGCGCTGCCGGTGGCGCCGGTATTGCCCATCGTTCCGGTGGAGCCGGCGCTGCCCGTCGCACCGGTGCTGCCAGTCGCGCCGGTGGCGCCGGCAGGACCGGGCACGGCCACCGGCACTGCCACCGAAGTAGCGGGAGCGGGAGTGACGACCGTCGCCGGTTGGCATGCGGCCAGGGACACGGCCACCAGGGCCATCGAGATTGCTGCTGAATATTTCATGAAGGAGCTCCGGTAAATCGTTAAGGGTCGCGCTCACCTGGACAGACATCTGGACACAGCGAGTTGGCTTGCAGAAGATACGACGCCAGCGCTTGCCGCTCTGTTCGCTGCCGCACAGACGGATGGCTTTTTCTTTCGTAGTCCGGCTCCTACGGCCAGCGCTTGGGGCCACTGTGCCTCAAGGTTTTCGGGTGATCTCCAGGCCGATGCCGCGGTATCCGAGGAACTGGCAGGCCGGGCCGAACATCGGCTCGCCGCTGACCTGGAACTTCTGCTCGGAGCCATCGGCGTTGACCCGGGTGAAGACGAAATCCAGGAAGGCCTCACGGGCGGCAATGGCAGCCTGCAGGACGGCCCGTTCCGCCTCGTTCCAGCCGGGCGAGGAAATCGGGACCGAGCCGGCGGCCAAGGCCCCGACCTGCAAGCCGAGCATTTCCAGTACCGGCCCCGATACCTTGGTAAAAGTTCCGTGCTCGTCCTGCTCCCAGTACCAGTCCGAAGCCAGTTCCGTCAGGCTGCGGTAGCGCGCTTCGCTTTCGCGCAGTTCGGCCGTGCGCTCCTGCACGGCCTGCTCCAGCGCCTGGTTGTGCTGCTCCAGTCGCTTGTAGAGCAGCCGCACTTCGAGCGCATTGCGGATGCGCGTCTTGACCTCGACCAGATCGAACGGCTTGCTGATGAAGTCCCGGGCGCCGGCGCGCAGGGCCCGCAGCTTGTGGCCGGGCTGGGCGGTGATCACCAGCACCGGAAGGTAGGCGTCCCTGCTGTTGGTCTTGAGGGCTTCCATGACCTGGAAGCCGTCCATTCCCGGCATCTGCAGGTCCAGCAGGATCAGGTCGTACGGGTTCTTGCGATGCAGGGCGCAGACCTCCTGCGGATTCATGGTCGAGGTGACGTTGTCATAACCGGCGTCCCGCAGCATCTGCTCGAGCAGCGCGACGTTGGCCGGCTGGTCGTCGACGACCAGCACGCGGGCATGGAACACCTGGGATTCGTCGATCATCATGACCGCTGCGCACCGTCATCGGCAAGCAGCATACCGTCTGGCGTTTTGAACATGGCTGATTCCAGTAAGGAGCAAGCAGGCGCACCGCACGCTGCGGGGTGTCGGGGCTGGCGAGGACTGGAAAGCCTCGCAGGATGGGAAAGTGCGCGCTTAAGCCCGGACACTAGCAGCTTTCCAATCGGGCGTATGTGCGCCAGGGCACATAGCGAAGGTCGATCGCCAACGGTCCGGCGAGCGGCGGACCCCAGCCGGATGGCGCTCGGCGGGGAGTGCGGATCAAGGCGCTCGCGAGAACGAAGGATTAGGCTCGGTGGTGCGCGGGATATCCGACAGCAACCGGTCGAATTCCAGCTTGACGACGCCGTAGCATTCGCACACCGCCTTCTCCAGCCCGGAGCGGTCCAGCACGTCGATGTGGCCGCGGCTGTAGCGGATCAAGCCGGCGCGCTGCAGGTTGCCGGCGGCTTCGGTCACGCCCTCGCGCCGCACGCCCAGCATGTTGGCGATCAGTTCCTGGGTCATCGTGAGCGAATTGGACTGCAACCGGTCCAGGCTCAGCAGCAGCGCGCGGCAAAGTTGCTGCTCGACCGAATGGTGCCGATTGCAGACGGCGGTCTGGGTCATCTGCGTGATCAGCGCCTGGGTGTAACGCAGCAGCAAACTCATCACCGGCCCGCCGCGGCTGAACTCCTGCTGCAGCAGCTGCGCATTGAGGCGGTAACCGTGACCGCCGCTGCGCACCACGGCCCGGCTGGGCGTCGTATTGCCGCCCATGAAGACCGAGATGCCGACCAGGCCTTCGTTGCCAACCACGGCAATTTCGGCCGATGCGCCGTCCTTCAGCACGTACAGCAGCGACACGATGCAGGTGGTCGGAAAATAGACGTCCCGCATTTGCCCGCCGGACTCGCACAACACCAGGCCCAGCGGCATCTCGACCAACTCGAGATGCGGCGCCAGGCGCTCATATTCGGCGGCAGGAATAGCGGCAAGCAGGTGGTTCTGCGTCGTGCAATGAGGTACAGCCATCACCGGCGATTGTGCCTTTGCCGCCGAGCTGCGTCACCCATCAAAGGATGTCCCTGTGCCGTCACACAACAGGAAGAACCGGTTGCCGCAGCACTGTTGTCGACGCAGTGGCTTCAGCGCTTGCCGCCCTGCTGTGCGCCCTTGCCGCCGCCTTGATTGCCGGGTGGCGCGCCACCCGGATTGCCGCCGGGGCTCCCGCCGCTGTGGCTGGCCTGTGCGCCTTTGCGGCCGGCTTCACGGGCCTCGGCCGAGTCGAACTCATGCGCAGTGCCCTTTTCATGCGCGGCCAGCCCGCCCTTGCGGCCGGCCTCGCGGGCCTCCTCGGAATCGAACTCATGAGCTGTGCCGCGCTGGTGGGCGGCCTGGCCGCCCTTGCTGCCGGCTTCGCGCGCCTCCTGCGAGGAAAACTCATGGGCGGTGCCCTTTTCGTGCGCCGCCTTGCCGCCTTCGCTGGCGATTTCGCGCTGGCGCGCCGGGTCCATGGTGGCAAAGCCGCGATCGG
>JAAOZX010000208.1 GCA_012274225.1 Comamonadaceae bacterium
CGAGCAGGTCTACAAGACGGCGCGCGACGCCGGCGCGAAGGAGTTCGTGATCGTGGACACGATCGCCATCGCCACGCCGGAGGCGGTCGGCTTCCTGATCGGCAAGACCCGGGAATGGCTTGGCCGCGACGCTGTCATCCATTTCCACGGTCACAACGACTTCGGGCTGGCCACCGCGTGCGCCATCGCCGCCGTGCAGGCCGGGGCGGCCTGGGTGCACGGCACGATCGACGGTATCGGCGAACGCGCGGGCAACGCCAACCTGCCGGAGATCGCGCTCGCCCTGGAACTGCTCTATGGCACCCAGACCGGCTTGCACTTCGATCGGGTGCGCGGCGCCTCCGAGCGGCTGCGCGAGATTGCCGGTTATCAGCTCGAGCCGTGGAAGAGCGTGGTCGGCGAGAACCTGTTCGTGCGTGAGACCGGGGCCGTGGCGGCGCAGTTCCACACGCCGCAGGCCATCGAGCCCTATTCGTCGGCGCTGCTGGCGACCCGGCGTGGCATCGTGCTGGGCAAGAAGAGCGGGGTCGCCTCGATCAAGATCAAGTGCGAGGAGCTCAAGCTTGATCCGCCCGTGGCCAGTTATCCAGCGCTGCTGGAGGAGGTCAAGAGCCTGGCGATGCGCAACCGCCGCCTCCTTACCGACGACGAATTCAGGTCCCTGGTGCGGCGCGCCGCCGCCTGATTGGAGGAAACGAAGATGACAGCAGGAAGATTCCAGGGCAAGACGGTGCTGGTGACCGGGGCCGGGCGCGGCTTCGGCGCCGTGCTGGCCAATGCCTTCGCGCGCGAAGGCGCCGATGTGATCGTGCACTACCACAGCTCGTCGGCCGGCGCGGAAGAGACCGTCACCGCGGTGAAGGCATTGGGCCGGCGCGCGACGATGGTGCGCGGCGACATTTCCAGCCTCGCCGACGTGCGCCAGATCACCGAGCGCTCCTTCGAGTTCGGCCCGGTCGACGTGTTGGTGAACAATGTCGGCGACATGGCGCTGGAGCAGAAGTCGTGGCGCGAGCTCGACGAAAAGGCCGTGGACCACATGCTGGCCGTCGACATCAAGGGAACGATGTTCATGATCCACGAGGTGGGCTCGCGCATGATGGATGGCAAGGGCGGCGCGATCGTGAACATCGGCTCGCAAGTGGTGGTCGCGGGCAGCCCGCGGGCGCCGCAGTACGCCGCCGCCAAATACGGCGTGATCGGCCTCACCAAGTCCTACGCGCGGGCGCTGGCGCCGAACGTGCGCGTCAACACGCTGGGGGCGGCCTTCATGGAGACCGAGGCACTGAAGAACCGGCACGACTGGAAGAACGGCCGCCGCGAGGAAGTCCTGCGGCAGACGCCGCTGGGTCGCATCGCGACACCGGAAGACATGGTCGGGCCGACCCTGTTCCTCGCCCACGAGGACTCGCGCCACATGACCGGGCAATTCATGCTGTGCAACGGCGGGCTGGCAATGGTCGGCGCTTGAGCCGGCCATCCGGACCCCGCCTCCAACCTTTCCGTTCGGAGAAGAACATGCAACGTAAGAACTTTGTCACCGCACTGCTCGCCACGCTGGCGTTTTCCTTGGCCTGGGCGCCGGCGCAGGCGCAGGTCTGGCCGGAGCGGCCGGTGAAGCTGGTGCTGTCGCAGCCCGCCGGCTCCGGACCCGACGCGGTCGCGCGGCTGATCGGCGACCGCCTCGCCAGGCTGTGGGGCCAGGCGGTGGTCATCGAGAACAAGCCCGGTGGGCAGAATGTGATCGGCGCCAATGCGGTCGCCCGGGCCGCCCCCGACGGCTACACCTTCTACTTCGCCACGACGGCGGCGCTGGTCACCAACAGCTACCTGTTCAAGCAGCTGTCGTACGACCCGCAGAAGGACTTCGTGCCGGTGAGCTTCGTGGCCCGCAGCCCGTTTGCGATCCTGGTCCGGTCCGACTCGCCGGTGCAAACCGTCGACGAACTGGTGGCGAAGTCCAAGGCGGCCGGCGGCAAGTATTCGATTGCCAACGAGGGGCCCCGCACCTTCGGCGGCATGATCGCCCGCGTGTTCAACAAGCGAACGGATGCGCAAGCGAACCTGGTGTCCTACTCGTCGGTCAGCAGCTCGGTGCAGGACCTGGTCGGCGGGCACGTCGATGCCGCCGTCGCCGATATCGCCGCTGTCGCCGAGCTGGTGAAGCAGGGGCGTCTGCGGATGCTGGCCGTGAGCTCAGGCCAGCGGGTGCCGGGTTTCGAGAGTGTCCCCACGCTGGCTGAGCGACTGCCGGGCATGGAAATGGTGGGCTGGTTCGCAGTCGTTGCGCCCGCCGGCACACCGGCGGTCGCGATCGACCGGTTCAACAGGGACTTGAACACGGCGCTGGCCGATCGCGAACTGGTGGAGCGCATCGCCAGTATCGGGCCGCTGGCCGAGGCCGGGCTGAAGCCGGACCAGGTGGCCGGCTTCCTCAAGACCGAACACGTGCGCTGGGGCGAGATCACCCGCGAGATCGGGTTGCTGCCGGAGTAGAGCAAATCCCGCCCTCTCCCGGAGGAGGGGGCGGGTGCCATCGGCTCAGGCCACCGCGCCGATCTGGGACATCAGTTCTTCCTTGCGCATTTCGAGCTGCTCGCGCAGGCCGACCAGGTCGAGCTTGCGGGCGGCGCGCGCCTTCGGGAAGATATCGCCCTTTTCTTCCTTGACGTGGTGGTCGACGTACTCGCCCAGCACCTTGACTTTGGCGTCGAACATCTCGTCGGCCTTGGCCATGCCCTGGATCTGCGCGACCAGGTCCTTGACGCCCTGGTGCTCCACCGTGGCTTCGTTCAGCAGGTCGGTCTCCTTGAGCACCTCGCGAAGCGCCGGGTAGAAGATCTCTTCCTCGATCTGGGCGTGCACGCTGAGCTCCTGGCAGATCTGGTGCGCCAGCTCCATCTTCTTCTGCGCGGCGCTGCGCGCGCGCGAGCCGGTCAGATCCTCGTAATCCTTGAACATCTTCTTGACAGCCTTGTGGTCGGCGTCGAGCAGGTCACAGGCGTCTTTTCCACTGCGGGTCGGCATTCGATAATCTCCTTGGGGGTTGAAGCGGATGATCATGGCCAGTGGCCGATGGTCCCCTTGTAGGAGAAGGTCGGCAGGTGCGCGCTGCCGCAGCCCCGGCCGCTTGCGCTAAGCTTGGCACATGCTCCAGCTACCCACCCATGAAGATGTCCTGGCCGCCGCCAAGCGGCTGCTCGGCCAGGCCCACAGGACACCGGTGCTGCGCTCGGCCACGGCCGACCGGCAGCTCAACGCCGAGTTGTTCTTCAAGTGCGAGAATTTCCAGCGCATGGGCGCCTTCAAGTTTCGCGGCGCCTTCAACGCCATCTCGCAGTTCGACGAGCGCCAGCGCAAAGCGGGCGTCATCACCTTTTCCTCCGGCAATCACGCCCAGGCGGTGGCGCTGTCGGCGCGCATTCTGGGCATCCCGGCCACCATCCTGATGCCAGTGGACGCGCCGCAGGCCAAGATCGCCGCCACCCGCGGCTACGGCGGCGAGGTGATCCTGTTCGATCGCTACCAGCAGGACCGCGAAGCGCTGGGCGCCCAACTGGCGGGCGAGCGCGGGCTGACGCTGATCCCACCCTACGACCATCCGCACGTGATGGCGGGGCAGGGCACAGCCGCCCTCGAACTGATCCAGGAAGTCGGGCCGCTTGACGTGCTGCTGGTGCCCTGCGGCGGCGGCGGCTTGCTCAGCGGCAGCGCGCTCGCCGTGCGCGCGCTGGCACCGAAGTGCAAGCTCTACGGGGTGGAACCCGAGGCCGGCAACGACGGCCAGCAGTCGCTGCGCAAGGGTGAGATCGTCCACATCGCCACACCCAATACCATCGCCGACGGCGCCCAGACCCAGCACCTGGGCCGCTTCACTTTCGAGGTGATCCGCCGCGACGTCGACGACATCCTGACGGCCACCGACCCGCAACTGATCGAAGCCATGAAATTCTTCGCCGAGCGCATGAAGATCGTGGTTGAGCCCACCGGCTGCCTCGGTTTCGCCGCGGCCTGCCATGCCGGGCTGCCGCTGCAAGGCAAGCGCGTCGGCGTCATCCTCAGCGGCGGCAACGTGGACCTGGCGCGTTTCGCACAGCTGGTCGCCGGATAGAGTCGCTGCGCGACTTTATTCAGCGATCTAAAGAATGTGTGAGAAGGACCGGCCGAGCCGGGTCCTTCTCACGAAGGGAACCGCGCTCCATGTTATTGCGCGCGGTCCACGCGTGGGCAGGCAGGTTGCTTTGATCGATGACTGCGTGGAACAGCGTGCAACGCAGTCTCCCTTGCGCACAGGATCCGGCTTCGCCGGGCCTGTCGCACTGATCAGACATCCGAAAAATCGCTTCAGCGATTTTTCGGATATATGCCCTCGCTGGTGAGCAGCAGCACCCGGTCGGCCCGTGCGGCCGCCGCTTCCGAGTGGGTCACCAGCACCAGCGACGCGCCGCTTTCGCGGGTCTGCGCGATCAGCACGTCCAGCACCTTGGCGGCAGTGCGCGGGTCGAGGTTGCCGGTCGGTTCGTCCGCCAGCAGCAGCACCGGGCGATGGATCAGCGCCCGGGCGATGGCGACTCTCTGCAGTTGTCCGCCCGACAACTGTTGGGGCAATCGTGTGCCGAGGCCTTCCAGGCCCACCGCCTGCAACATCCGCTCGACCCGGCCTTCGTCGGGTTGGCCCAGCAGCATCAACGGCAGCGCCACGTTCTGGGCCACGTCCAGGTGCGGCAGCACATGGAACGCCTGGAACACGAAGCCGACCTGCCGGCGCCGCAGCAGCGCGCGCTGGTCATCGCTCAGCAGTCCGAGGTCCTGGCCGTCCAGCACCACCGAGCCCTCGTCCCAGGTGTCCAGCCCCGCCATGCAATTGAGCAAGGTGGATTTTCCCACCCCCGACTCGCCCACGATGGCGACGAACTCGCCCGACGCGACTTCGAGCGAGACATTGGAAAACACGGCCACGTCGCCGTAGCGCTTGGCCAGATTGCGAATCGCGAGGCTCATGCGAAAGGCTCCACGGCCCGCAGCAACTGCGCGAGGGCATCGGGCGCATCGCAGGCGATCACGCGCCGCCGCGGCATGGCGCGCAACCAGGTCAGTTGGCGCTTGGCGAGCTGGCGGGTGGCGAAGATGCCGCGGTCGCGCAATTGCGCCATTTCAACCGGCAAGCCCGCGGCAGCGTCGTCCAGCCATTGCCAGGCCTGCCGATAGCCGACGCAGCGCATGCTCGGCAGGTTGGCGTTCAGGTCGCCGCGCGCGCGCAGTGCTTTCACCTCGTCGAGGAAACCGGCCGCCAGCATCGCCTCGAACCGTTGCGCGATGCGCTGGTGCAGCCAGCCTCGGTCGGCCGGCTCGAGCGAGAACAGCGGTGTCTCGCCCCAGGCAGTGGTATCGGTGCTGCCCTGGCGCACATGAAAACTCGACCAGGGCCGCCCCGATACCCGGAACACTTCCAGGGCCCGCTGGATGCGCTGCGCGTCGCCGGGCGCCAGCCGGGCGGCTGCCGCGGGGTCGACCCGCGCCAGTTCGGCATGCAGCGCGGGCCAGCCTTGGCGCGCCGCCTGCGCTTCCAGTTCGGCGCGCACTGCCGGGTCGGCTTGGGGCATGGCATCGAGCCCGTCGAACCAGGCCTTGAAGTACAGCATGGTGCCGCCCACCAGCAGCGCCAGCTTGCCGCGCTCGTTGATCTCGCGCACCAGCCGCGTGGCGTCGGCCAGGAACCCGGCGGCGCTGTAGGCCTGCAGCGGATCGTGGATGTCGATCAGGTGGTGCGGCACGCTGCCGCGTTCGGCGGACGAAGGTTTGGCGGTGCCGATGTCCATGCCGCGGTAGACCAGCGCCGAGTCGACGCTGACGATCTCGGCGCCGTGCCGCTGCGCGATCGCCAGCGCCGCGCCGCTCTTGCCGGACGCGGTGGGCCCGGCAAGGGCGATGACGCGGGCGGCCTCAGGCGCGGCGCGGCTCGCCATACTTCTGTACCAGCGTCCAGGCCAGTGCCGTGATGCACAGGCTCCAGAACCAGACGCCGTTGGTGAGCGCGAACACGGTGCCGTCCAGGTGGCTGCCGACCCAGCCGCCGACGCCGAACGCGGCTGTCATGCCGATGAAGCCGTTCAGCGCCGAAGCCGCGCCGGCGGCCTGCGGGAACGGGCCTACGGACCCGCTCTGCGCGCACGGCTGGTGCACGCCGTGGGCCAGCACGAACAGGCAATACGGCAAGGTGATGGCCCAGGTGTTGTGCACGCCGGCCCAGCCCAGCGCACCGACCAGCGTGCCGCCGGTGACCGTGCAGGCGCCAGCGATTGCCAGTGTCCGGCGCATGCCGAAGCGCACCAGTAGTCGCCTGCAGGCGAAGGTGCCCAGCATGTACACGAACGACATCGAGAACATCACGAAACCGTATTCGATCCGGGTGAGCCCCAGCACCTTCATGAACACGAACGACGACGACGAAAGAAAGGTGAAGAGGCCGGCGTACGACGCGGTGGACAGCGCCGAGTAGGTGAGGAAGGTCGGGTGCCGCAGGATCGCGAACCAGGTGCGAATGAGCGTGTCCGGGCGCAGTGCCCGCGGATTGAGGCGGGGCACCGATTCCTGGAAGCGCAAGGCCACCACCGAAAACGAAACACATCCGAACACCACCAGGGCCGCCAGGGCGTAGCGCCAGCCGAGCTGCTGCGCCAGCAGCCCGCCCAGCGGCGGGGCGGTGCACGCGATCACGCCCAGGCCGCTCATTCCGCGCGACATGACGCGGGCGCCGGCCTCGGGCGCGTACAGGTCGCGCACGATGGCCCGGGCACCCATCACCGCCGCGCCCATGGCGGCACCCTGCACCGTGCGCCAGGCGATCAGCATCTGCATGGTCGGCGCCAGCACGCAACCGATTCCGGCCAGGGTGTACGCGCCCAGTCCCAGCAGCAGCACGGGGCGGCGGCCGAAGCGATCGGACAGCGGGCCCCATACCAGTTGCGAAACGCCGAAGGCCAGCAACAGCGTGGTCAACGTGAGTTGGGCCTGGGACACCGGCGCGCCGAAGCCTTCGGTGAGCGAAGGCAGCGCAGGCAGGTACAGGTCGGTGGTGATCGGCTGGATGCCCAGCAGCAGTGACAGCACCACCACGACCACTCCGGGCGTCATGGCGGACGGGGCGGCGGGCGGTGCGACGTGCGGGACGGCGGGCATCCGTCCGAGGGTAGCAGAACGTCCCGGCGGTCAGTGCAGGCTGAACAGGTCGGCCAGCGCCTGGCGGTACTGCGGCAGGCCGACGGCCATGGTGCTGAAGTGCGAGCCGCCCTGGACCAGCACGAAGCGCTTTCGGCCTTGCGCTGCATCGTAGAGCTTGCGGCCCAGTTCGACGTTGATCAGGTTGTCGCTGTCGCCGTGAACCACCAGCAGCGGTGCGCCGAGATGGCCCACCTTGTGGACCGAGTCGAAACGTTGCGTGATCAGCGGCCCGATCGGCAACCAGCCCCATTTCATGCTGCTGGCCACGTCGGCAATCGAGGTGAAGGCGCCTTCGACGATGGTGCCGCTCTCGTCGGGTACCTTGGCGGCCAGGTCGATCGCGATCGCGCCGCCCAACGAATGGCCGAAGATGTAGCGCGGACGCTGTGGATAGCGGGCGGCCAGCCAGTCCCAGGCCTTGTGCGCGTCCTCGTAGGCCATGTCTTCCGAGGGCAGGCCGGCGGTGCTCTTGCCGAAACCGCGGTAGTCGATGGCCAACACGGAAAAGCCCAGTTCCTGCATGCGGCGGATGCGCGGTGCCGAGCCCTCGACGTTCCAGCGCGCGCCGTGCAGGTAGAGCAGCACCGGGCTCGTGGCCGGATGGTCGGCTGGCAGCCAGAGGCCGTGCAGCCGGGCCGGCGCATCGGTCACCTGGGAATCGAAGTCGATCCAGACGTCCTGCATGCCGACGGCTTCGCCGGCGCTGCCGCCCCAGCTGCGATCGCTCGGCTGGAATATCCAGGCCCGTTGCTGCTCCTCGATGGTGGCGCAACCCAGGCTCAGGGCCACCACGGTGGTGATGACGGCGGCGAGGGTCCAGCGTTTCATGACAGGGTGGGAGTGGCTGGGACGGGAAAGGTTCGGATCGTGAGCGGCTTCACGCGGGCTTTACTGGCGCGGGTGCCGCCAGAAAATCAGCGGCCGCGCAGGAACAGCGCATCGAGCTCGCGCACCGTCAGCTGGCGCCAGGTGGGCCGGCCGTGGTTGCATTGGTCCGAGCGCTCGGTCTCCTCCATCTGCCGCAACAGCGCATTCATCTCTTCGACGGTGAGGATCCGGTTGGCGCGCACCGCGCCGTGGCAGGCCATGGTTCCCAGCAATTCGTTTTGTGCCCGCTCGATCACCGTGCTGGCATCGTGCTGGGCCAGTTCCGCCAGCACGCTGCGCGCCAGTTCGACCGCGTCGCCCTGCGCCAGGCTGGTCGGCACCGCGCGCACCGCCAGGGTCTTGGGCGAGAAGGGCGTGATCTCCAGCCCCAGCGCGGCCAATGCGTCCGCGCAGCTCTCGGCCGTCGCAACCTCCTGCGGCGTTGCGGCAAAGGTCGCGGGTATCAACAGCGGCTGGCTGGCCAGGCCCGCGCCGTCCATCTGGCGCTTCAGGCGCTCGTAGACGATGCGCTCGTGCGCGGCATGCATGTCGACGATGACCAGCCCCTCGCGGTTCTCGGCCAGGATGTAGATGCCCTGCAATTGCGCGATGGCGCGGCCCAGCGGCCAGTCGCCTGCGGGCAGCGGGCGCACTGGCGCATCGGCCGCAGCCGGGTCCTGCGCGCGGGTAACCCACAAGGCCGACAGATCGGTCACGCGGTGTCCCGTCGGTTGGCCAAAGTCGATGCCCGGCTGGCCCCAGGCCATGAACGGCTGCGGCGAGGAGCCGGCGACGTCCTCATCCCCAATCCCGGATGCGGGGCTCGCTGCCGCGCCGGCGCGCGGCGCCGCCAGCGCGTTCTCCACCGCGTGCCGCACCGCCTGGTGCACCTCGCGGCTGTCGCGAAAGCGCACCTCGATCTTGGTCGGATGCACGTTGACGTCGACCCGTGCCGGATCGATGTCCACATACAGCGCATAGACCGGCTGGCGCTGGCCGTGCAATACATCCTCGTAGGCGCTGCGGGCGGCGTGGGCCAGCACCTTGTCGCGCACGAACCGGCCGTTGACATAGGCGAATTGCTGGTCGGCCCGGGCCCGGGCCGCATCCGGAATGCCGGCCAGGCCCCAGACCCGCAATGCCCGGCGACCATCCCCGGGCATCGAGCCGGTCTGGTACTCGACGGTCACGCTGCGCTCGATCAGCTCGGCGCCCAGCACGTCGGCCAGCCGCTGTTCGCGGGTGGCGGCTCGCCATTGCTCGACCAGCTTGCCCTCGTGCCAGACGGCGAAAGCGACATCGGGACGGGCCAAGGCTTGCCGGCGCACGGCTTCGACGCAATGCGCCAGCTCGGTCGCGTCGCTCTTGAGGAACTTGCGCCGCGCGGGCGTGCTGAAGAACAGCTCCTTCACTTCCACCGTGGTGCCGGTGGCTCGGGCCGCGGGCCGCAGCTCGCCGCTGCGGGCATCGAGCCCGAAGGCGCTGGCCTGCCCGGCGCTGCGCGACAACAGCGTCAGCTCGGACACCGAGGCGATGGCGGCCAAGGCTTCGCCCCGGAATCCCATCGTGCTCACCGACTCCAGATCGGCCAGCGATTCGATCTTGCTGGTGGCATGGCGGCGCAGCGCCAGTGCCAGCTCCTCGCGGGCAATGCCGCTGCCGTCGTCCTCGACCGAGATCAACCGTACGCCGCCGGCCGCCAGCCGCACCGTGACCTGGCGGGCCCCGGCATCCAGCGCGTTGTCGACCAGCTCGCGCACCACCGAAGCCGGCCGCTCCACCACCTCGCCGGCCGCGATCTGGCTGATCAGCTCCTGCGGGAGTTCGCGGATGGCGCGGCGCGCGGCGGGGATCGGGAGGGAGTTCACTGGAGGCGATTGTAGGGAAGGGCCGGTCATGCCCAATGGATGAGGAAAGCGCGGCGATAATTTCCCGCATGGAACTCATCGGCTCGCTCATCGACTTCATCCTCCACGTCGACGTCCACCTTCAGAACTTCGTGGCGAACTACGGCAACTGGGTCTATGCCCTGCTGTTTCTGATCATCTTTGTCGAGACCGGCGTGGTGGTGATGCCCTTCCTGCCGGGCGACTCGCTGCTGTTCGTGGTCGGCGCGCTGTGCGGCGTCGGCCTCATGAGCTATCCACTGTCGCTGGGCTTGCTGGTGGCGGCTGCGGTGTCGGGCAACCAGAGCAACTACACGATAGGGCGTTTCTTCGGGCCCAAGGTGTTCCAGTGGGAGCAGTCGCGCTTCTTCAACAAGCGGGCCTTCAACCAGGCCCATGCGTTCTACGAAAAATACGGCGGCATCACCATCGTCGCCGCCCGCTTCATGCCGTTCCTGCGCACCTTCGCGCCTTTCGTGGCCGGCGTGGCGCAGATGACCCGCAGCAAGTTCAGCGTCTACGACGTTACCGGAGGCGTGTTGTGGGTCGGCGGCATCCTCACCGCCGGTTATTTCTTCGGCAGCGTGCCCTGGGTCAAGCTGCACCTGGACAAGATCATCTGGGCCATGATCCTGGTGCCCGGCCTGCTCGTGCTGTTCGGCGCCTGGAAGGCCCGCCGGAAACCAGGCTCGAGCGTCGGCGCGCGGGGTTAGCCGCCCCGGCCCGGCGGGGCGCGCATCGCCCTGGCCGATCACAGCGGCCGGCTGCGCGCGAGCGGCGGGTTCTTCCCGAAGTAGTCGCGCACGCCGCGCATGATGGCGTCGGCAAGCTGGTCCTGGTAGGCGTCGCTGCGCAGCCGGGTCTCTTCGTCCGGATTGCTGATGAACGCCGTCTCCACCAGCACGCTCGGGATGTCGGGCGCCTTCAGCACCGCGAAGCCGGCCTGCTCCACCCGTCCCTTGTGCAGCCGGCCGACGCTGCCGATCTCGCCCAGCAGCGCGCTGCCCAGCTTCAGGCTGTCGTTGATCTGGGCCGTGGTGCTCATGTCCAGCAAGGCATGCGCCACGTGGCTGTCGTGCGCCTTGATGTTGAGCCCGCCGATCAGGTCGGCCTGGTTCTCCTTGGCCGCCATCCAGCGCGCGGCGGTGCTCGAAGCGCCGATCTCGCTCAACGCGAACACGCTGGCGCCGCGCGCACTGGGCGTGAGAAAGGCGTCGGCGTGGATGCTCACGAACAGGTCGGCCTGGACCCGCCGCGCCTTTTGCACCCGGTTGCCCAATGGGACGAAGAAGTCCGCGTCGCGCGTCATGAACGCGCGCATGGGGTTGCCGTTGATGACACTCGCATTGATGCGCTCACGCAGCCGTTGCGCGATCTGCAGCACCACGTCTTTCTCGCGCGTGCCCCGCGGCCCCACGGCACCCGGGTCTTCGCCGCCATGGCCCGGGTCGATCGCGACGATGATCAGGCGGTCGGTCTTGCGGGCGACGCGCGGTGCGGCATCGGCGCTGGCGATGACAGCGGGCGGGGTCGGGCGCTTCAGTTGCTGGGCGATCAGGTCGCCCAGCGGATCGCCGGGCGGCGCCGGCGGAGCCACGGGCTGGTCCTTGAGCCGCTCGGCAATCAGCGCTTCCAGCGGGTCCACTTCCTTCACCGGATACAGGTCGAACACCAGGCGGTGCCGATACGCTGCCACCGGCGGCAGCGTGAAGACCTGGGGCAGGGCCGGTTGCTTCAGCTCCAGCACCAGGCGCACCACGCCCGGCGCATGCTGACTGGCGCGAATCCCGGCGATGAACGGATCGTCGGCGTTGACCTTGGCGACCAGGTCGCGCAATTGAGGTTCCAGCTCGAGCCCTTCGATGTCCACCAGCAGCCGCGGCGGGTCGATCCGCACGATCTGGCTGGACTTGAGCTTGGCGTCGGACTCGATCGTCACCCTCGAATATTCGGGCGCCGGCCAGACCCGTACGCCGATGATGGTGGCGCCGCGCGCGATCTGCTGCGAACCCAGCAGCAATACCAGGGTGCCGTGTCGCAGGATCTCGCGCCGATTCATGCGAGCAGCTCCCGCCCCAGCGGCGTCTGGGCCTGCAGCGTGACGCGGCGCGACTCATCGGGCAGCACTTCGATGCGCAGCACCAGGTCGGCCCGCGGCAACAGCCCGGCGGCCTTCTCGGGCCATTCGGCCAGCTTGAGCCCTTCGGCGGCGAACAGGTCGCGAAAGCCGGCGTCCTCCCATTCGCTCGGATCCTTGAAGCGGAAAAAGTCGAAGTGCCAGATCGCCAGGCCCGGCAGCTCGTGCGGCTCCACCACGGCGTAGGTCGGGCTCTTGATGCGCCCCTGCACCCCCAGGGCGTGCAGCAGGTGCCGGACGAAAGTGGTCTTGCCCGCCCCCAGGTCGCCATGCAATTCGATGAAGGCGCGGCGCAGCGCGGGCCGGGCCGCCAGCTGCGCGGCAAAGGCGCGCGTCTGGTCCTCGGTGCGCCAGTTCACGGTGCTTTCTACAATCGGCGAGTGATGTTCAACAGCGGTCAGATCGACGGTCCTCAATTGGTAGCCAGCCTGCGGGCCTGGGCCCTGGAACTCGGATTTTCCCAAATTGGCGTGGCCGGTGTGGATCTTTCTTCGGCCGAGGCCGGCTTGACGGCGTGGCTGTCCAACGGCTTTCATGGCGAAATGGACTACATGCAACGCCATGGGCTCAGGCGCGCGCGGCCGGCCGAACTGGTTCCGGGCACCATCAGCGTGATCACGGCGCGCATGGATTACCTGCCCCGGGCCACCGCGGATGGCTGGCAAGCGGTCGAATTCGAGCGTCTGCACCGGCCGGTCGAAGGCGTGGTGTCGCTCTATGCGCGGGGGCGGGACTATCACAAGGTGCTGCGTTCGCGGCTGCAACACCTGAGCGACCGGCTGGCCGCGCACGTGGGACCGCACGGCCACCGGGTCTTCACCGATTCGGCGCCGGTGCTGGAAGCCGAACTCGCATCACGCAGCGGCCAGGGCTGGCGCGGCAAGCACACGCTGGTATTGAACCGGGACGCCGGCTCGATGTTCTTCCTGGGCGAAATCTATGTCGACCTGGCGTTGCCGGAAAGCGCGCCGGCCAGGGGCCATTGCGGGACCTGCAGCGCGTGCATCGAGGTGTGTCCGACCCAGGCGATCGTCGCGCCTTACCGCCTCGATGCCCGTCGCTGCATTTCCTACCTGACCATCGAACATGCCGGGCCGATCCCGCTGGAGTTGCGTCCGCTGATCGGGAACCGCATCTACGGCTGCGACGACTGCCAGCTCATCTGCCCCTGGAACAAGTTCGCCGGCCGCAGCGCGCTGGCCGACTTCGACGAGCGCGCCGGTCTGACCGGGCGTCAGTTGGCCGAGCTGATCGGCTGGAGCGAAGCACAGTTCCTGGCGCTGACCGAGGGCAGTGCGATCCGCCGGATCGGCCACGAGCGCTGGTTGCGCAATGTGGCTGTGGCCGCCGGCAACGCCCTGCGCCAGCGCGACGACCCGCAACTGCGCGCTGCATTGACGGCGGTGGCAGCCCACCCCAGCGAACTGGTGCGCGAGCACGTGGCCTGGGCGCTGTCGGCAGCCTGAGCCCGGACATCGAGTCTCAGCAGCGGCCTTCGGACATCCGCTTCTCGACCCCGCGGCGGCGGTTCTGCAACTGCTCCAGTGCGGCGGCGTTGCCGCCTTTGCGGAAGGCGTCGTTGATCGTGTTCAATTCACTGCGCCAGCCCGCGCAGGACGCGCTGGGCCTGGTTTCGCTCCCGGACTTCTTTTCTGAAGCGAGTCCCGTGTCCGCGGCTGTTGCCGGCGACGGGGTCGCCGCCGGCGGCGAATTCGCGCCCGACTGCTGTGTCTGCAAGGCCTTGATGGCCGCTGCGGTGTCGGCTGCCTGCTGCTTTTCGGCGACACACTCGGCCTCGATCGCGGCACGGATCTCGGGTGCGCTGCCGCGCTTGCGATAGACAGAGTCGAGCGTCCTGGTCATTTCGTCGCGCGAACCCGCGGCCGGCAGTTGTGAGAGCTGGGCTTCCTGCGTCACGCCGCCTTCCCGCTTCCAGACCATCTGCTGCGCCGCCTGGCCGATGCGCGAGCAGGCGGCCGCGAACGGTGACGGTCCCGGCACCGCAGCCCCGGGGGCCGGCGCCGCCACTGAGGGGGATGGTGTGGCGGGTATCGCCCCCTTGCCCGGGGTCAGGTGGGGC
>JAAOZX010000209.1 GCA_012274225.1 Comamonadaceae bacterium
GCTCGGGTTGTGATGGATCGCGGCATGCTCGCCCTGTACCTGGACCTCATCCGGTGGAACCGGCCGGCCGGCTGGCTCCTGCTGTTGTGGCCGACATTGAGTGCGTTGTGGATCGCCGCGCACGGCTTTCCCGGCTGGCATCTGCTGGCGGTCTTTACGCTGGGCACCTTCCTGATGCGCAGCGCCGGTTGCTGCGTGAACGACGTCGCCGATCGCGAATTCGACCGCCATGTGAAGCGCACGGCGCAGCGGCCGGTGACGCGCGGCGCGATCTCGGTGCGCCGGGCGCTGACGCTGGGCGCCGTGCTGGCGCTGGTGGCCTTCGGGCTGGTGCTGACGACCAATGCCGTCGCCATTGCCTGGTCGTTCGCCGCGCTGGCCATCACCCTGATCTACCCCTATGCCAAACGCTTCGTTTCGATGCCGCAGGCCGTGCTGGGCATCGCATTCAGCTTCGGCATTCCGATGGCCTTTGCCGCGGTGCAGTCGCGGGTGCCGCTGCTGGCCTGGGTGCTGTTGCTGGGTAACCTGTTCTGGGTGCTCGCCTACGACACGGAATACGCCATGGTGGACCGCGACGATGACCTGCGGATCGGCATGAAGACCTCTGCCGTTACCCTCGGGCGCGCCGACGTGCCGGCGATCATGCTGTGTTATGCGGCCTATCTGGCGATCTGGGCCACGGCCCTGGCCGGCCGGATCGCGCCGCTGGCGATCGTGGCGTGCATGGCCGCGGCGACGGCGCAGGCCTTGTGGCATTACGTCCTGATCCGCGACCGCGAGCGGCAAGGCTGCTTCCGGGCTTTCCGCCTGAATCACTGGCTCGGGTTCACGGTCTTTGCCGGGGTGGTGGCCGGCTATTCCCTGAGCTAACGATTAACGGCCGAACTCGTCGCCCAGTTCGCGGGCGCGCTGGCACGCCGCCTCCAGTGCCTTGACGAACAAAGGGTGCATCTGGTCGCCTTCCATGGAGCGGATCGCCGCCTCGGTGGTGCCGCCTTTCGAAGTGACGCGTTGACGCAGCACTTCGGGCGGATCGCCGGAAGCGCGCGCCAGCTCGGCGGCACCGGCGAATGTCGCGATTGCCAGCCGGTAAGCCTGGTCGCGGGGCAGTCCCATCCGAATCCCGGCATGGGTCATCGCTTCCAGGAAGAAGAAAACATAGGCCGGCCCGGAACCGGACAAGGCCGTGACCGCGTCCAGCTGCGCTTCGTCGGCCACCCACAGCCACTCCCCGGTGGTTGCGATGATCTGTTCGGCCCGCGTCTTGTCGGGGACGCTGACGCCGGCGCGCGCATACAGCGCCGTGATGCCCTTGCCCACCAGGGCTGGGGTGTTGGGCATGGCACGCACGATGCGCTGGGTGCCCAGCCACTGCGAGATGCTGTCGGACCGGATGCCGGCAGCCACGCTCAGGTGCAGCGCCCGGGCGGTATGGGGCCGGACGTCGGCGGACGCCTGCCGAAAGGTCTGGGGTTTGACGGCCCAGACCACCAGCTCGCATCGTTCGAGCGCGGGCCCGGCGCTTTCACGCGCTGCCACGCCAAATTGCTGCTGGAGATTGTCGCGCGCGGCGGCGAACGGTTCGACCACCTCGATTTGCGTGGGGGCCAGGCCGCGCCGCACCAGGCCGCCGATGATGGCGCCGGCCATGTTGCCGCCGCCGATGAAGGCCACGGGTGACTGGGTGGAGGGATCGATGCGGTCGGCCATGGCGCAGTCTAGCGCGGGGGGTGCGCGACGGTGCATGAAGGCCGCTTTGGACGGTCGGCGAAAATCGCAGCAATGAATCGCCAGCACCTGATCGCACAGCTTGCCCGACCGGTCACCTACGACGTCGCCGTCATCGGCGGCGGCGCCACCGGCCTGGGCGTGGCGCTGGATGCGGCCGCCCGGGGATTTTCGGTGCTGCTGCTGGAGGCCCACGATTTCGCCAAAGGCACGTCGTCACGCGCCACCAAGCTGGTCCACGGCGGGGTGCGCTACCTGGCCCAAGGGAATATCGGCTTGGTGCGCGAGGCGCTGCACGAGCGCACGACGCTGTTGCAGAACGCGCCGCATCTGGCGCAGCCCCTGCCGTTCGTCGTGCCGTCTTACCGTTATTGGGAAATGCCGTTCTACGGCGCCGGGCTCAAGATGTACGACGCGCTGGCGGGCAGGGCCGGCCTGGGCTCGACCGAGTTCCTGAGCCGCGGCGAAACCCTGGCGTGCCTGCCCACGATCCGCCCGGAAGGCCTGAAAGGCGGGGTCAAGTACTGGGACGGCCAGTTCGACGACGCGCGGCTGGCGCTGGCCCTGGCCCGCACGGCGGCATCGCGCGGCGCGCTGGTGGTCAACTATTGCGCCGCGACGGGCTTGCGCCACGAGGATGGCAAGGTGGTGGGGTTGCGCTGCCAGGACCAGGAAACCGGCATCAGCCATGAGTTGAGGGCGCGCTGCGTGATCAATGCCACGGGGGTCTGGGTGGACGACTTCCGCCAGCAGGACGGCGAGGCGATCGGCCGGCCGGTCCAGGCGATGGTCGCGCCCAGCCAGGGTGTGCATCTGGTGGTGGACCGGGACTTCATGCCGGGCGACCACGCCTTGATGGTGCCCAAGACCGCCGATGGCCGCGTGCTGTTTGGCGTTCCCTGGCTCGGCAAGGTGATCCTGGGTACCACCGACACCCCCCGGGACGACTTGGCGCTCGAGCCCAGGCCGTTCCAGGAAGAACTGGAATTCATCCTCAGCGAGTCCGCTCGCTACCTGGCGCGCCCGCCGCAGCGCCGCGACATCCGCAGCCTTTGGGTCGGCCTGCGTCCATTGGTCAAACCCCAGGGGGACGATGGCGAGGACACCAAGCAGCTCAGCCGCGAACACACGGTGCTGGTCAGCCGCAGCGGCTTGGTCACGGTGACTGGCGGCAAGTGGACGACGTACCGCGCCATGGCCGAGGATGTCTTAGACAAGTGTTTTGAAAAGGGCCTGTTGCAAAGGGCATGGTCGGGAGTGACTGCTAACTTGACTTTGGTTGGTGGGGAGGGGTTGGCGCGCGAGCGGCCTCGCCTCAGCGAACCGCAGGGTCTGCATTCCTTCGGCAGCGAGGCGCCGGCCGTACTGGCGCTGCCCGGCGCCAATCGCCTGCTGGGCGCCGGACTGACCGAGGCCATGGTCCGATTCAGCGCGCGCAACGAATATGCCCGCACCGCGGAAGACATCCTGGCGCGACGCTGGCGGCTGCTGTTCCTGGACGCCGGCCTGGCGGGTTCGCTGGCCCCGGCGGTGGGCGCCATCCTGGCTGAGGAGACCGGGATCGATCCCCAGGTCGCCGCACTCGAGCAGCTGGCCCGGCTCTACCTCACCCTGCCGGAGCGAACTGGAGCCAGTTGACAGTCGGGTTCGGGTTTGCCATAATCGCTGGCTGCGCTTAAAAGGCGCTGGAAAGCCCATTGGGGCTTTCATTCTTGCCCATTCGAAAGCGTCGTGAGTGGTTCACGGCGAAGACGGCGGGCCCAAGACTGATCCGATGCCGCGAGGCTTTGGGTACAAGTTGGGAATAAATTGAAATGATCCAGACAGAATCCCGGCTCGAAGTCGCCGACAACACCGGTGCGAAGTCCGTTCTTTGCATCAAGGTGCTCGGCGGATCCAAGCGTCGCTACGCCAGCGTGGGCGACATCATCAAGGTGAGCATCAAGGAATGCGCCCCGCGCGGCCGCGTCAAGAAGGGCGAGGTCTACAGCGCCGTGGTGGTTCGCACCGCCAAGGGGATCCGGCGCGCCGACGGCTCGCTGGTCAAGTTCGACGGCAATGCCGCCGTGCTGCTCAACAACAAGCTGGAGCCCATCGGCACCCGCATCTTCGGACCGGTGACGCGCGAGCTGCGCACCGAGAAGTTCATGAAGATCGTGTCCCTGGCTCCCGAAGTTCTGTAAGAGGACGCGTCATGAACAAGATTCGCAAAGGCGACGAGGTCATCGTGCTGGCGGGCCGTGACAAGGGCAAGCGCGGCAAGGTGACCCTGCGCAAGGACGACGA
>JAAOZX010000210.1 GCA_012274225.1 Comamonadaceae bacterium
CGCGGCCTTCAAGGAACTGGTGCTGACGCTGCCGGCGGAGACCTACATCGGCGAGCAGCTGGAAATCGTGGACCCGCAGCGTGTGCATCAGGTGCGCGAAGCGATGCGCGAACAATTGGCCCAGGCGCTGTTCGACGACTGGCATTGGGCCTTCGACGCGCACCGCGAAAACGGCGCCTACCGGCCCGACCCGCTGTCCTCCGGCCGGCGCGCGCTGGCGGGCCTGGCCCTGGCCCATCTGGGCCTGGCGGCGCGCCGCAACAGTGACGCGGTCTGGCCGGGCATTGCCTTCCAGCGCTTCAAGGACGCCGGCAACATGACCGAGCGCTTCAACGCCCTGGCGGCGCTGGTGATCAGCGGACATGAACTGGCGGCCCCGGCCCTGCGGCACTTCCACGCCCTCTTCGCCGACGAGCCGCTGGTGCTGGACAAGTGGTTCGCGCTGCAGGCCGGTGCGCCGGACCGCGGCGGCAACGTGCTGCCGGCGGTGCGCCAGTTGATGAACCACCCCGACTTCAACATCCGCAACCCGAACCGCGCCCGCAGCGTCATCTTCAGCTACTGCAGCGCCAATCCCGGGGCCTTCCATCGACCGGACGCGGCCGGCTATGTGTACTGGCGCGAGCGTGTGATCGAGCTCGATGCGATCAATCCGCAGGTAGCCGCCCGGCTGGCCCGCGCCTTGGACCGCTGGAAGAAACTGGCCGAGCCGCTGCGCAGCGCGGCGCGCGAAGCCATCGCCCGCGTCGCGGCCCACCCCGACCTGAGCAACGACGTGCACGAGGTGGTCACCCGCGCGCTGGCGGAATGACGCAACCCCAAGACCATCACCCGGGAAAAGCAACCATGGCCACCAGGAAGAACGCGTTTTACGCGCAATCGGGCGGGGTCACCGCCGTCATCAACGCATCGGCCTGCGGCGTGATCCAGACGGCGCGTGCCCACAGCGACAAGATCGGCAAGGTCTACGCCGGCCGCAACGGCATCATCGGCGCACTGACCGAAGACCTGATCGACACCAGCCGCGAGTCGGCCGCCGCCATCGAGCTGCTGCGCTCCACGCCTTCGGGCGCTTTCGGCTCCTGCCGCTTCAAACTGAAGTCGCTGGAAGCCAACCAGCGCGAATACGAGCGCCTGATCGAGGTGTTCCGCGCGCACGACATCGGCTACTTCTTCTACAACGGCGGCGGCGACTCCGCCGACACTTGCTACAAGGTGAGCCAGCTGGCGCAGGGCATGGGATATCCGATCCAGGCCATCCACGTTCCCAAGACGGTGGACAACGACCTGCCGATCACCGACTGCTGCCCGGGCTTCGGGTCCGTGGCCAAGTACGTGGCGGTCTCCACGCTGGAAGCCTCGTTCGACGTGCGCTCAATGGCCAAGACCTCGACCAAGGTTTTCGTGCTCGAAGTGATGGGCCGGCACGCCGGCTGGATCGCCGCGGCTGGCGGCCTGGTGCAGGACCACGGCATTCCGGTGGTGGTGCTGTTTCCCGAGATCGAGTTCGACCCGGCCAAGTTCATCGCCCGCGTCGACGCGCTGGTCAAGACCCACGGCTATTGCACCGTGGTGGTGTCCGAGGGCTGCCACTATCCCGACGGCAAGTTCCTGGCCGAGCAGGGCACGCGCGACGCCTTCGGCCACGCCCAGCTCGGCGGCGCGGCACCGGTGGTGGCCAACATGGTCAAGCAGGCGCTGGGCCACAAGTTCCACTGGGCGGTGGCCGATTACCTGCAGCGCTCGGCGCGGCATATCGCGTCCAAGACCGACGTGAAACAGGCCTATGAGTTGGGCAAGGCCGCGGTGCAGATGGCGCTCAAAGGCCACAACGCCGTGATGCCCACCATCGATCGGGTGAGCGACGCGCCGTACAAGTACAAGATCGGGATGGCGCCGCTGGCCAAGGTTGCCAACGCCGAGAAATTCATGCCGCGCAGCTTCATCACGGCGGACGGCTTCGGCATCACCGACGCCTGCAAGCGCTACCTGTTGCCGCTGATCCAGGGCGAGGACTACCCGAAGTACCGGAACGGCTTGCCGGTCTACGCGACGCTCAAGAACGTCGCGGTGGCAAGAAAGCTGGCGCCGTTCGAGCTGAAATAACCGGCGTTGCCCACGCCGGCAGTTGGCTCACGGCGGGCGCCTTGACCGCGCCGGCGAGTTCGCGGGCAATCCACTCGTCGATAACGCTCTCGAGCGTGTCCAGCGGCAATGCCCCCTGGTCGATCACCGCATTGTGAAAGCGGCGGATGTCGAACCGCTCGCCCAGCCTGGCCTTGGCGCGGTCACGCAGCTCCCGGATCTTCAGCGCGCCGATCATGTAGCCCAGCGCCTGGCCCGGACTGGAGGTGTAGCGGTCCACCTCGGACGTCACGAAGGCGCGGTCCATGCCGGTGCGCTCGACCATGAAGTCGATCGCCTGCTGGCGCGACCAGCCTCCGCTGTGAATGCCGGTGTCCACCACCAGCCGCGCCGCACGAAACGCCTGCCACTGCAGATGACCGAACAGGCTGTACGGGTCCTGGTACAGGTCGATGTCACGGCCCAGGGTCTCGGCATAGACCGCCCAGCCTTCGACGAACGCGGTGTAGCCGCCGTCGCGGCGAAAGCGCGGCAGGCCGTGCAGTTCGACCGCCCGAGCGATCTGCAAATGATGCCCCGGCACGGCTTCGTGGGCCGTGAGCGTGGCCATCTTCCAGCTCGCCCGCGTGCGCCAGCCCAGCGTGTTGGCGTTGAAATAGCCGGGACGCGTGCCGTCCAGCGCCGGCGGGTCGTAATACTCGGCGGCATCCGGGCCCTGGAACGCAGGCATGGCTCGCACGCCATAGGGGGCTCGCGGCAGCTCCGCGAACAGGCGCGGCAGTTCGGCGTCGATGCGCTTGGCGATGTCGCGGTAACCGCTCAGCAGCGCCTCGGGACTGGTGGCGAAGAACCGTGGGTCGGTGCCCAGGTAGTGGATGAACTGCTCGAAGTCCCCGTCGAACTTCGTCTCGCGCATCACCGCCTCCATCTCGCCACGCAGCCGCGACAATTCGCGCAGACCGATCTCATGGATTTGCGCGGCCGAGAGCGTGGTCGTGGTCTGGTCGCGCACGACGACGTCGTACACGCGCGCGCCGTCGGGATAGTTGCGCAGCGCACCGTCGGCAGGCGCCTGGCGAATGTACTGGCCGGCGACGAAGGCGCGCAGCTTCTTCAGGGACGGCAGCACTTCACGCGCGACCGCCTCACGGCCCGCGGCTTGCAGCGCCGCGCGGTCCGCGGAGGGAATGTCGCTGCCAAGGCGCTTGAACGGCGCGAAATAGGGGCCAGCCTCGACGCCAACCGCCAATTGTTGGTCGATCTGAGCCAGCACCCGTTCGAGCACGTTCCGGGACGAAACCCAGCCCAATGCCATGCCACGCTGCAGGATGGCGATCTCCTGATCCATCCACTTCGGGTAGGCCGCCATCCGGCGCAGCAACTGCGCGGCCTGCTCGCGATTGCGCATGGGCACGACCTGCATCAGTTCCGCGAAATCGGACTGCACGCCGCCCAGCGCGCCCAGGCGCAGGCTGCGGTAGCCCGCAAAGGGCTGCAGCGCGACGCTGCGCTCCATGTTGCCGATGAAGAGCTGCAGCGACACACGATCGGTGGGGTCCAGCCGCTCGTGCCGGATCGCCTTCGCTTCGCCCAGCCACTGGCGCACCTGCGCGTCATAGGCTGCGATCGTCTCGGCCGACTCATCGGAGAGGCGGTCGTTGTAACGCAGATCGCCGCGAAACGTGCTGCCTTCGGGGAAACGCCGCGCGCTCTCCTCCCATTGGCGATCGAACAGCGCGTGCAGCGCTGCGGTCTCCTGCGGATCGACGTCGGCGGCGCTGGCGCCAAACACCACGAAAAGCGCCAGGAAGGCAGCAGCAACGTAACGCATCAGGATTCCCTCATCGCTGATC
>JAAOZX010000211.1 GCA_012274225.1 Comamonadaceae bacterium
AGTCCGCGCGCGAAGCGCGGACCGTCACAGTATGAGCCTCTGCCGGGTGCCGCCTGACGCGACGCGCTGTGGCTCGACTGCTGGCCACCGCCTGCCTTGACGCGCGGCCCCTCGAGACGGAGAGCGCGCGCGACCTAAACCAGGGAACTAGCTGCCCAACAACTGAACGATCGACCCGCCGGAGTGGATGTTGGAGATCGCATCGGCGAACAGTTTCGCGCTGGACAGCACCACCAGCTTGTCGCGGACCTTGCCCTGGCTCACCCGGAACGGCGGGACCGAGTCGGTGACGACGATCGAGTTGAGCGCGTCATCGGCCAGGACCTGCGGCGCATCGCCGACGAACAGGCCGTGTGACGCCGCGGCATGAACGGCTGTGGCGCCCAGCGAGCGGCAGGCCTTGACCGTGCGCGCAATGGTGGTGCCGCTGCCGATCATGTCGTCGACGATGACGGCGGTGCGCCCCTTGACGTCGCCGACGATCAGTTCGCCGCTCACCACGCCCTCGCTTCGATGCTTCTCCGCGAAAGCCGCGGCGATTGGGCGGCCCAGCGCGGCGCCCAGGCGCTGGCGGAAGCGGTCGGCGCGCTTGATGCCGCCGGCGTCGGGCGCGACCACCACCACGTCCTGGCCGCGCAGCAGCGCGGCGAAATGGTCGACGAACAGGCCGTTCGCCTCCAGGTGCTCGGTGCGGCAACGGAAGGCGTTCTGGAACGCAGCGAGGTTGTGCACGTCGATCGTCACCAGCCGGTCGGCGCCGACGGCTTCGAACAGGCCGGCCACATAACGGGTGGTGACCGGATCGCGTGACTTGGACTTCTGGTCCTTGCGCGCATAGCCCAGGTAAGGAGCGACGGCGGTGACCGAGCGTGCCGAGGCATCCTTGAGCGCGCCGATGAAGAACAGCAACCGGCACAGCTTGTCGTTGACACTCTGCCCGGCGTCGCCGTACAGCGATTGCACGACGTAGACGTCGCGCGAGCGGACATTGACGAGCGGTCGGCTCTTGTGTTCCCCGTCCTCGAAACTGCGCTCTTCGTGCGGGCTGACGGCGAACCCGAGATGGTGGGCCACCGCTTCGCCGAATTCACGGGAGGCGTCGAGAGCGAAGAGGCACAGGGCGGACGAGTTCATGGCGGTCCATTCAGGGGTTTGCGGTAGGCTGGGCGCGGGCCGGGTTCAGGACAAGGTCATCGTCACGCGGCGCAGTCTGCGCCGGCCTTGGCACTGCATGTTGACCGGGATCAAAAATCGGACCGGCGTTCGCTGTAACTCGACGCTTCGCTGCCGTGGCAATCCGGCGTCGGTCTCGAATCCATCCGGTAGCGGCTCCTCGCCGTCCAGCTCGAGCGTATGCGCGGGCGAACGACCGCAGGTGTTGCGTCAGGTCATACCCAGCCAGTTACCGCGAACTACTGTTACCTGTTGAATGTGATCGGCGCCGTGCCGATCGTGGAGGTAACGCCATGGCAACCAAGCAACTGATATTCGGGCAGGACGCCCGCGACAAGATCCGGCGCGGGGTCGACATGCTCGCCGATGCGGTGAAGGTCACACTGGGTCCGCGCGGCCGCACGGTGATCCTGGACCGGGAGTTCGGGCCGCCGCAGATCGTCAATTCGGGCGTGGTGGTGGCCCGTTCGATCGATCTGGAGGACCGGTTCGCGAACATGGGTGCCCAGTTGCTGCGCGAGGTGGCGTCACGCACCAGCGAGATGGCTGGGGACGGAACCACTACCGCCGTCGTACTCGCGCACGGCATGATCCAGGAGGGATTGAAGTACCTGGCGGCGGGCATGAACCCGATGGACCTCAAGCGTGGCATCGAGACGGCCATCGAGGCAGTGGTCGCCGAGCTCAAGAAAATGGCCCAGCCCTGCGCCACGTCGCAGGAGATCGCCCACGTGGCCGCCATCTCGGCCAACAACGACCGGTCCATCGGCGATTTGGTGGCCCGCGCGATGGACAAGGTGGGCCGGGAAGGCGCTGTGTCGATCGAGGACGGCTCGGGCATGGTCAGCGAATTGGAAGTGGTGGAGGGATTGAAGTTCGACCGGGGCTACCTGTCGGCCTATTTCATCAACAACGCCGAGCGCCAGTCCGCCGTGCTGGAGGACGTGGCCATCCTGCTGTATGACCAGAAACTGAGTGCGCTGAAGGAACTGGTGCCGCTGCTGGAGGCGGCGGCGAAGGAAGGCCGGCCGCTGCTGGTGATCGCGGAAGAAGTGGAAGCCGACGCGCTGGCCACACTGGTGGTCAACAGCATCCGCGGCGTCATCAAGACCTGCGCCGTGAAGGCGCCGGGCTTCGGCGACCGGCGCAAGGCGATGCTGCAGGACATGGCGGTGCTCACCGGCGGCCAGGTGATCGCGGCCGAGGCGGGGCTCTCGCTGGAGAAGGCCGGGATAGCCCATCTGGGACGGGCACGCCGCGTCGAGGTCGACAAGGACAGCACCACGATCATCGGCGGTGGCGGCGATCCGTCGGCCATTCGCGACCGCGTGGCGGTGCTCAAGAAGGAGCGCGACGGCCTCACTGGCGAATACGACCGCAAGCAGATCGACGAACGGGTCGCGCGGCTCGCGGGCGGCGTGGCCGTGATCAAGGTCGGCGCGGCGACCGAAACCGAATTGAAGGAGCGCAAATTGCGGGTCGAGGATGCATTGCACGCGACCCGCGCCGCGGTCGAGGAGGGCATAGTCCCCGGCGGCGGCGTCGCCCTGCTGCGCGCGCGCAAGGTATTGCAGGGGATGATCTTGCCCTCGCTGGACCAGGACTCGGGTTTGAAGATCGTCGCGCGGTCGCTGGAAGAGCCGCTGCGGCGCATCGTCAGCAACGCGGCGGAAGAGCCCTCCATCGTCCTGCATCGCGTGGACGAGTCCGGTCAGCGCAGCTTCGGCTACAACGCCGCCACGCGCGAATACGGCGACATGCTCGAGATGGGCGTGATCGACCCAGCCAAGGTGACCCGGCTGGCCTTGCAGAACGCCGGCTCGATCGCCAGCCTGATCCTCACCGTGGACTGCATGATCGCCAACGCGCCGAAGAAGGAAGCACCTACCGCGCACGGAATGGGCGAGCAACCGGACATGTATTGAGCGGGGGAGGCCAGATGCCGGTTGTCAATGCCGATGTGGCGGCGGTCTTCAACCAGATCGCCGATCTGCTCGAAGTGCAGGGCGCCAACCCGTTCCGCATTCGCGCCTACCGCAATGCCGCGCGCAACGTGTCCGAACTCGGCGGCAGCGTGGCCGAAATGCTCAGCCGCGGCGAGGATCTCGATGTCCTGCCGGGCATAGGGGCGGACCTGGCGGGCAAGATCACCGAGATCGTGGCGAGCGGCACCTGCCAGCAGCTGGAAAGCCTGCGCAAGGAAGTGCCGCCTGCCATCACCGAATTGCTGGCGATTCCGCGGCTGGGCCCCAAGCGCGTCCGCGCGCTTCATCACGAACTGGGCGTGCAGACCCTGCCGGAACTGTTGAAGGCGGCCCGCGACGGGCGCATCAGCCGGGTGCCGGGCTTCGGCCCCAAGATGGAGCAACAGATCCTGGAGGCCGCCGCTTCGCGCCTGGCGCAGGAGCGCCGGTTCAAGCTGGGCGTGGCGGCCCAGGTCGCCGATGCCCTGCTGGCCGAGCTGACGCAGGTGCTGGGCGTCGGACAGGTCGTGGCCGCCGGCAGTCTGCGGCGCATGCGGGAAACGGTGGGCGACCTCGATCTGCTGGTCACCGCCCGGCGCGGCAGCCCGGTGATGGAGCGTTTTGCCGGCAGCCCCGATGTCGGGCAGGTATTGTCCAAGGGGCCGACCCGCGCCAGCGTGGTGCTGCGCAATGGCCTGCAGGTCGACCTGCGCAGCGTGCAGCCGGCCAGCTTCGGCTCGGCGTGGCTGTATTTCACCGGTTCGAAGGCGCACAACATCGCGCTGCGGCGCATGGCACAGGACGCCGGGCTCAAGCTGAACGAATACGGGCTGTGGCGCGGCGGCGAGCGGATCGCCGGCGAGACCGAAGCGTCGGTGTACCGCGCGCTCGGCCTGGCGTACATCGAGCCCGAACTGCGCGAGGACCGCGGCGAGATCGAGGCCGCGCGCGGCCACCGGCTGCCCAAGCTGGTGCGCCTGGCGGACCTGCGGGGCGACCTGCATGTGCATACCAGGGAAAGCGATGGCAGGGACAGCCTGACCGCCATGGCCGAAGCGGCCCGCTCGCGCGGCCTGCGGTACCTGGCCATCACCGAGCACTCGAAACGGCTCGCGCTGGCGCGCGGCCTGGATGCGGGCCGGCTGGCGCGCCAGATCGACCAGATCGACGAGTTGAACGCGGGCCTGCACGGCATCACCTTGCTCAAGGGCATCGAGGTCGACATCCTGGAGGACGGCCGGCTCGATCTGCCCGACGTGGTGCTCGAACGGCTGGACCTGGTGGTCGGCGCCGTTCACGAGGAGTTCGAGCTGCCGCGCGAGCGCCAGACCGACCGGCTGTTGCGCGCGATGGACCATCGCTGCTTCACCATCCTCGCCCACCCCACGGGGCGCCTGATCGACGAGCGGCCGGCCTGTGACATCGACCTGGAGCGGGTGATCCGGCACGCTCGCCAGCGGGGTTGCTACCTGGAGCTCAACACCCAGCCGGCACGCCTGGACCTCACCGACCTGGCTTGCCGCATGGCGCGCGACGAAGGCGTGCTGGTGAGCATCGCATCCGACGCGCACAGCACCCTGGAGCTGGACCACATGCGCATGGGCATCGGCCAGGCCCGCCGCGGCTGGCTGCGGGCACAGGAGGTGCTGAACGCGAGGCCACTGACCGCACTGCGGGCCTTGCTGGACGCGACGATGGGCCGGGCCGCGCGGCCCCGGCGAGCCGCTGTCGCCGCGGCCCCGGAGCCCGCCGACGCGCACGCCGAATAAGACCACACCGAAAGGAGCTGCCATGGAACCCGCCAAGCGCATTGCCGCCGTGACCGGAGGCACCGGGGGACTGGGCGAGACCATCTGCCGGCGGCTGTATGGCGATGGCTTCGCCGTCGTCGCCCTGCACACGCCGGGCAACACGCGGGTGTCGGAGTGGCTGGCGGCGCAGGAGAGCGAAGGCTACTGCTTCGCCGAGGTGGCGGTCGACGTCGCCGATTTCGCCAGTTGCGCGGCGGCGGCAGCAGCCATCCGCGCGCGTCACGGCCCGGTCTCCGTGCTGATCAACAACGCCGGCATCACGCGCGATGCCAGCTTTCGCAAGATGACGCAGGACGACTGGGGCAGCGTGGTGCGAACCAACCTCGACTCGATGTTCAACATGACCAAGCAGGTCATCGAGGACATGCTCACGCTCGGCTGGGGCCGCATCGTCAACATCTCGTCGGTCAATGGTCAGCGCGGCGCCTTCGGGCAGGCCAATTACGCGGCGTCCAAGGCCGGCATCCACGGCTTCACCAAGTCGCTGGCTCTGGAATTCGCGAAGAAAAACGTCACCGTGAACACCGTCTCGCCCGGCTACCTGCGCACGAAGATGGTGGAGAAGGTGTCGCCGCAGGTGCTGCAGGAGCGCATCCTGCCCGAAATTCCGGTGGGCCGCCTGGGCGATCCCGATGAGGTGGCACAACTCGTCGCCTACCTTGCATCGGAGCGCGCGGCCTTCATCACCGGCGCCAATCTCTCGATCAACGGCGGGCAACACATGTACTAGCCGAGCGCGAGCTGCCACGGGGAGCTGCTGCGAGAACGATGCCCCCCACGCTGCTCGGTCCAGGGCTTGGTGCGGCGGGCGCAGCTACCGCGCTCGTGTCTCGCGAGCTCCGGTGCATCACAGCGAATTGCGCCCGCTGAGGAACTGCAACAGGATCACGACGATGGCGACGACGAGCAGGATGTGGATCAGTCCGCCCGCCGTGAAGGAGGTGACCAGTCCCAGCAGCCACAGGACCACGAGGATGACGGCGATGGTATAGAGCATGATGGTTCCTTGAAGTGAACGAATGACCAGTTGGCCCGTGGCCGGTGACCGAACCCTAGGTCGCGCATCCCATATCGCCATGATCACGGTCAAGTTTATTCCGTGCCGCGATGACTGTGTGAGGTACCGAACCCAGGCTTCGTTTACGGTCGAGCAAGCAACAACTCAGGCTCGACCGCTGCGCCATTGAACATTGACGTGAGTCATGGCGGCGCTGGAGCCTGCGCCCCATAAATGATCTGCAACTTCAAAGGAAAATCATGAAACACGCCCGAGCACTTGCAATTGCCGCCCTGGTGGGCGCCACCGTCGCCACCGCAGGCTTCACCACCGGCTGCGCCGTTGGACGCGGTCAGGAAACCGCGGGCGCCTATGTGGATGACACCGCCATCACCACCGAGGTGAAAGCCAAGTTCGGCAGCGACCCCACGGTGGCCACCACCTCCATCAGCGTGGAAACGCTCAATGGGACGGTGCAGCTGCGAGGTTTCGCCAAGTCCGCGGCCGAGAAATCCCAGGCCGAGAGCATCGCGCGCGGCGTGAAGGGCGTTAAGAGCGTGCGCAACGACATCATCGTTCGGCCTTGAGTCCGCCTCGGGGGAACCGCCTCGCAGCAGGCCGATGGGCTGCCGGTAGGTTTTCCTGAAGCACAGCATTGGGAAGGCCTGCCATGACTGCAACCGTGCTTGCGATCGACAAAGCCCACTCGTTCCGATCGCCGTGGCCCGCTCTGCGCCGCGCGGAGACGACGGTTCGCACCGAGAGCTTGCCGGGACAGGCAGGCAACCGGCTGCTCGCGATGCTGCCAGCGGCCGAGTATCAGCGGCTGCTGCCGCACATGGTTCCCGTGCCATTGCTGCTGGGGCAGGCCATTTACCAGGCCGGCAGCCCAGCCCATCAGGTGTTCTTCCCGACGGACGGCATCGTGTCCATGGTCCATCTCACGGCGGCAGGCGAGTCGTCCGAGCTCGCGGTCGTTGGCAATGAAGGCGTGCTCGGGATCTTTCAGATCCTCAGCGGGGTGATGTCCTGGCCTTACAGTTCGGTTGTGTACGCCGCCGGTCACGCGTTGCGAATTCCCGCTTCGGTGTTGAAGCAGGAATTCGAGCGTTGCGGCGTGTTGTTCGATGTGCTGATGCGCTACACCCAGTTGCTGATGACACAGGTGGCGCAGACCGGGGTGTGCAATCGGCATCACACCGTGGAGCAGCAACTTTGCCGATTGATTCTGCTCAGCCTGGATCGGTTGCCGTCCAATGGGGTCGTTCTGACCCACGAACTGATCGGGCGCATGCTGGGCGTTCGTCGCGAAGGTGTGAGCCAGGCGGCCAAGCATCTGCAGCAGGCGGGGATGATTCAATACCGGCGCGGCCACATCACGGTGCTGGATCGCGCGAAACTCGAGAGGCGCGTTTGCGAGTGCTACGCCGTGGTCAGGCGCGAACAGCACCGCTTGCTGATGGGCTAGCAGGTCTGCTGCGCCGGGCACCGCGGCGTACACTTTCACCCGCCTGCCCTCGTGTAAGCGGACCGGGGCCAGCAGTTTCACCAGCGAACATTGACGTGAGTCATGGCAGCGCTGGAGCCTGCGCCCCATAAATGACCTGCAACTTCGAAGGAAAAACCATGAAACACGCTCGAGCACTTGCCATTGCCGCCCTGGTGGGCGTCACCGTCGCCACCGCAGGCTTCACCACCGGCTGCGCCGTCGGGCGCGGCCAGGAAACCACGGGCGCCTATGTGGACGACACCGTGATCACTACCGCGGTGAAAGCCAAGTTTGCCGAAGACCCCACGGTGGCCGCCACATCCATCAGCGTGGAAACGCTCAAGGGGACGGTGCAGCTGCGAGGTTTCGCCAAGTCCGCGGCCGAGAAATCCCAGGCCGAGAGCATCGCGCGCGGCGTGAAGGGCGTGACGGGCGTGCGCAACGACATCATCGTCCGGCCTTGACCAGCGCCAGTTCGTCCTGATCGAGCGGCTGCGCGATCGTCTCCAGCTTGTCGAGCACGTCGACATCCGCTTCCGAGGCGTCGCCGCTGCGCAAGCGCAGGCGCTGGCGCAGTACGTCTGGCGGGGCCTGACAGTCCAGGATGGCGTAGGGGACGCTCAGTTCCTGTGCGAGCGCCTGCGCCCGCGCGCGCTCGGCGCGCAGCAGGAAAGCGGCATCGAGTACCACCGGGTAACCGGCCTGCAGCAGTGAGCGGGCCGCCGTGAAGAGGTACTCGTAGGTGCGTGCAGTCGCCTCGGCGTTGTACAGGTCCAGCCCGCGCGAACGCGAATCGTCCAGCATGCCCAGCCCGAACAAGCGCTTGCGTTCGACGTCGGTGCGCAAGCGGATGGCGCCGTCGCGTTCCAGCAGCCGTTGCGACTCGAAGGTCTTGCCCGAGCCCGGCAATCCATGGGTGATCCACAGGCGGGGAGATGGCGGCGCGGTCCATTCCAGCGCCGTGGCGACGAACCGCCGTGCGCTTTCCGCGCGCGGGGCTCCGCGCAGATGTTCAACCTGGGCCCGCACCAGCGCGCGGTAGACGGCCGAGAAACGCAGGGCCGGTAGCGCACCGTGATCGCCGGTGCGATCGAGCCAGCCATTGAGCAATCGGAAAGCGAAGTCGCGGCGCCCGCGCGCGGTGAAGTCCATCACCGGGAACGCGATGTCGTCGATCACGTCGATCCAGCGCAAGGCCGGGTCGAATTCGATGCAATCGAAGGCCGCAACGCCGCTGTCCAGGCTGACCACGTTGTCCAGGTGCAGGTCGCCGTGGCCTTCGCGCACGCAGCCCGCATCCAGGCGGGTGCGCCACAATGGAACCAGCGCATCGGCTTGGGCTTCCAGCCAATCCCGCAGGCGGGCCAGATCGTGGGGCTCGATCTCCGTCGCGGCGCCTGCCAGGGCCGCCTGGGCAACCCGCCGGCGACCTTCGACGCAGCCGAAGCCGTTGTCGGCCGCCGTGCGCGGGGCGTCGCGATGAAATTCGCCCAACAACGCGGCGAGCTGGTCGACGTCGGCGCTCTGGAGTTGATTCGCGGCGAGGCGCTCGCCGAACAGCGCGCCCGGCGGAAAGCGGTGCATCCGAACCGCGTATTCCAGCACCGGGCCTGGACCGTCGATTTCGGGCACACGGTGCGTCCCCGTGATGCGGCTCACGCCGATATACAGTGACGCGGCGAGCCTTCGGTTGAGCCGCACTTCTTCCTCGCAAAACCCGCGCCGAGCGTCCAGCGTCGCGTAGTCGACGAATGGCAACTTCACCGGTTTCTTGATCTTGTAGGCCAGATCGCGGGTCAGCAGCACCCACGATATGTGGGTTTCGATGACTTGCGCGTGCAGGACCCGGGCCAGGGCCGTGACCATGGCCTGCGTCAAGTTGATGCCGGCGGTTTGCATGAAGCAAGGGTAGTGCGCGACGCGGCCCTTTCGTTGACCCGGCGCAAAGTCTTGCGGCGGTGCCTCCCTATAGTCAAGAGGTCGACAAGGCAGGTTCACGCGCAAGGAGGCCTCATGTACCAACGAATCCTAGTTCCAATGGACGGCAGCGCCACGTCCGACTGCGGGGTGCGTGAAGCGATCGCGCTCGGCCGAGGCCAGAAGGTGACGCTGTTCTTCCTGCACGTCGTGGACGATTTCTCGATGCTGGTCGAGATGACGTCGGTGCGCAGCTACGACGAGATGCTCAAGGGCCTGCGCCAATACGGGCTCGAATTGCTGGCCAAGGCCAGGCGTGCCGCCGAAGAGGCCGGCGTGCACGGCGAATCGCTGCTCCGAGAGGTCACCAATGAGCGGGTCGCCGACGTCATCGTCGAGCAGGCGAAGCAGCATGCGTGCGACGTGATCGTGATGGGAACGCACGGACGCCGCGGCTTCAGCCGGATTGCGATGGGCAGCGAAGCCGAGCAGGTGGCGCGGACCAGCCCGGTGCCGGTGCTGCTGGTGCGGCAGCCAGGGGAAGTGGTGGACGCCGAGGTCAAGGCCGCCGGCACGAGCGCCAAAACCAGCAAATAGGGTCGCCGGCCGCCGTCAGGGCGCGCGGGTCTTCACTCGCTTGCCGTCGGCAACGGCTGACGGTGGATAGACGATCACCGTCTGGTCGGCGACAAGGCCGCTTCGCACCCAGGCATGGGTGCCGTTGCGCCCGCCCACCTCGACCGGTTGGAGTCGCGCGCGCTTGCCATCCAGCACATAGACCGCCATGGACTGGCCCTGCGGAAAGAGCGCGCCCACCGGCACCAGCAGCGCCGGATCGACGCTGGCGGTGATCACCCGCACCACCACCCGGAAGCCGTCGCCCATGGCCTGCCATTGCTCGGGCGGGCTGGTGACGTCGATCAGCACGTTCACCCGTTGTTCCTCGATGCCGAGCGCCGATACCTTGGTGAACGCTGCCGGCTCGACGCGGCGCACCCGCCCTTCCACCGCCGGGCCGCCCCAGCGCTCGATGACCGCGCGCCGGCCCGGCTGGGCCTGCACGGCGTCGGTGGTGAGCAACTCGCTCAGCACTTCCATCTGCCGCGGATCGCCGACGTCGAGCAGGGCGGTGCCGGCCGGCAGCGTGGCCTCGCTCGGCTGCGCCACCTTCAGGACAACGCCGGCCACCGGGGACCGGACTTTCAGCGACCCCAGCCTGGTGTCGGCAGCACTGGGCGGGCGCAGCACGGCGGCCGCCTGCTGCTGCTCGTGAACCGCGAGATCGTGTTCGGCGATCGCCACGTCCAGTTCGCGTTGGGCAGCGGCCAGGGCCAGCCGGTCCGAGTCGAGCCGCGATCCCGGCAGGAACCCCTCCGCGGCCAGTCGCTCGGTGCGCTGCACCTCCAGCTGGGCCTGCTGCACCGCGATCCGCGTCCGTGCGATCCGGGCTGCGCCCCGCTCGACGCTGGCCGAAGCGCCCTCCAGTCGGGCCTTCGCTTCCCGGATGCTGCGCTCGTCGACCATCGACGACATCACGGGCGTCAACAGCGCGACGATATCCCCGGCCGCCACCCGGTCGCCTTCGCGCAAGGAGATGCGCTCCAGGCGTGCCGCGACCGGCGCGGAGATCGTGTAGCGCTGCTTCAGCCGGGTGCGGCCATCTTCCTCGATGGCCTGCTCGAAGCGGCCCTGCCGGACGGCTGCGACCTCGACCTCGACGGGACGCGGCGCAAAGGCCCAGGCCAGCGCGGCCACGGCTGCGACCACCCCGGCGAGCCAGCCCCATGTGCTTTTCTTGAAGTCCACGGCTATTCCCTGGTTTTCAGCGCGGCAACCATGTCCAGCCGATCGATGCGCTGGCGCACCACCATCGCGCTGGCCACGCCGGCTGCGACGACGCAAAGGGCGGCGAAGGCGTAGGTGCGGGCGCGAATGATGACCGGAAAATAGAACTGGTCGGATCGCATGAGTTCCACGATACCGTGCGTCAGACCCCAGCCCAGCGCCATGCCCAGCGGCAGCGCGACGGCAATGCCCAGCGCCAGTTCGCCGAGCAGCAGCAGCGACACCTCGGCTCGCGTGAAGCCCAGCACGCGCAGGCTGGCCAGTTCCCAGGCGCGCTCGGCCAGGGCGTTGCGCGCGTTGTTGTAGACCACGCCCACGGCGATCACGGCGGCAAAGCCCGTGAGGATCGCGCTCATGATCAGGATGTTGCGGGCCGTCACTTCCTGCATGTTGCGCAGCATGGTCGCCTTGCTGAAGGCGCCGGACACGCGGGGCAGGGCCTTCGTCGCTTCCAGGACCTGGTGCTCCTCGCCTTGGGCGATGCGCAGCGTGAACTCAGAGGCGACGTCGCCTTCGCCCAGCAACCGGTTGAGCGAGCGGCGCTCCATGTAGGCATTCAGTCCCATCATGTCGCGCACCAGCTGCTGCACCGTCACCTCGCGCACCAGCCGGCGGCCTTCGCGCAGCTCGACGGTCACGCTGTCACCCACGCGCAGCCCCAGCTTGTCGGCCAGGCGGTCGCTGATCAGCAACCCTTCGGTGGGCGGCACGGCGACCCGGCCGTCCACGTCGATCACGCGCTGCAGGTTGGGCGGCGCGGTACGGCCCTGGATCACGCCGGTTTCGCTGCGTTGACCATGCACGAACCGGACGGCCACGCGGCGCCCGGGCTCGACCTGCAGCACGCCGGGCAGCCGCTCCAGCGCGCGAGTGGCGTCCGCGTCGATGGGATCGACCGTCCACATCGCGATGTCGCCGCGCATGCCCAGGTTGAAGTTGGTGTCCAGGATGACGTCGATGGCATCCCGGAAGAAGTTGCCCATGACGACGATCGCCACCGAGGCGGCGATGCCGCCTACCGTGATCGACGCGCGCAGTGGGCGCCGCTCCACGTTGCGCAGGATCATGCGCAGCGCCGGTCCGGTGTGCAGGCGCGGAATGCGCTCGAGCAGCGAGCGCCGGTAGCGGCCCGGGACGGGCGGGCGCATCGCCTCCGCCGGCTGCAGCCGCACGGTCGCGGCGATGGCAGTGAGCGTGCCCACCAGAGCGGTGACTGCCACGACGCCCAGGCTCACGGTCACAAGTTCGGAGGGCACGACATGCACGAATACCGGGAAGCGGAAGACCTCGTCGTACAGGCCCATCAGCGACAATCCCAGCCATTTGCCGAGCGCCAGGCCCAGCAGCCAGCCGCCGGCGGCCATGGGCGTGATCAGCTTGAGGTAGTGCAGGGCGATGGTGCGGTTGGGATACCCGAGCGCCTTGAGCGCCGCCACCTGCTCGCGCTGGGTCGCGACCAGCCGCGCCGTGACGACGTGCAGCAGGAAGGCGGCCACCGCCAGGAAGATCGAGGGCAGCACCGTGCCGAGCACCTGCTGCTCGCGGATCTCGGCGTCCAGGATGGCGTGCGACATCTGGTCGACGCGGCCGTTCGCCGGCAATCCGCCGAACGCGGCGAGCTGCCGGCTCACCGCATCGACGGTCGCCGGCTCCGACGTGCCGGGCGCCAGCTTGATCGCCACGCGGTTGAACGCGCCCTGCATGTCCAGCGCCGCGGCGAGCTCGTCGGCATCGAGCCAGAACACGCCGAAGGCACGCGCATCGGGCATGCCCCACATGCCGGCGAAGATGTACTCGGGCGACAGCGCCGTGCCGGTGATGAGCAGGCGTCGCTGCTTGCCGTTGACCAGCGCCGATACGAAGGAGCCGGGTGTGAGCTGATGGGCCTGCGCGAACACCTCGGTCACCACGGCGTCGAGTTCGCCGCCGGCCCGCGTGCCCGGCTCGGGCAGGCGGCCTGAACGCAGCGACACGCGGTTCAGGCGCTGCGGGTGGCGGGTGTCCAGTCCGATCAGCTGGCCGATCACCGGGTCGGTGCTGTCCGGCACCGTGACGCGCGCCCCCGCCTCGACGGTCGCCTGGACGTCGACCACCCCGGGCAGCTCGGCCAGCCGTCGCGCCTGCGCCAGCGGCGCGCGCTTGACGGTGGCAAAGACGTCGGCGAAGTGGCCAATCTCGTAGAAGCGTTCGCGGGCGAGCGACAGCGACTCGACGGCCGACAGGCAGCCCACGAAACCGCCGATACCGCTGCCGATCACCAGCGCGATGGTGACGGCCTGGCTCCACAGCAGCCTGAGGTCCCTGAACACCTTGCGGTCGAGCGCCTTCATGTCAGTCCGGCGGAACGCAGAGCGCGTGGGTGCATCATTTTCACCATGAGAGCTCGGCCGGCGTCAGGCGACGCGGCGGCACTTCGATGCTGGCGATGCGCCCATCGGAGAGGCGGATCACGCGATCGGCCATCCCGGCGATCGCGGCGTTGTGCGTGATGATGACGGCGGTGGTCCCCAGCTCCCGGTTGATGTTGGCGATGACTTCCAGCACCAGCTTGCCGGTGACGTAGTCGAGCGCCCCGGTCGGCTCGTCGCACAGCAGCAGCTGCGGTCGCTTGACGATGGCGCGCGCGATGGCCACACGCTGCCGCTCACCGCCGGACAGTTGCGAGGGAAAGTGGTCGCGCCGCGGCGCCAGCGCCACCAGTTGCAACGCCTCGTCGACCGGCATGGGGTTGCTGGCGATGTCGGTGACCAGGGCCACGTTCTCGTGCACCGTCAGGCTGGGAATGAGGTTGTAGAACTGAAAGACGAAGCCCACATGTTCGCGCCGGTAGCGCGTGAGTTCGTCGTCGGAAGCATCGGTGAGGCAATAGTCAAAGAAGCGGACATCGCCGCTGGTGGGACGGTCGAGTCCGCCCAGGATGTTCAACAGCGTCGACTTGCCGCTGCCGGAGGCGCCGAGCAGCACGATGAATTCGCCGCTGCGCACGTCCAGGTCGACATTCCTCAGGGCATTCACCGCGGCTTCGCCGCTGCCATAGGTCTTGCACAGCGACCGGAGGCTGAGCACCGGGGCGTCGGAGATTTTCGCCGGTGCCCGGTCCACGGGAAGGCCCCTATTGCACGGTCACTTTGCGCGAAGCGGCGGTGGTCTTCTTGGGCAGCTGCAGGGTCAGCACGCCGTCCGCGTATTTCGCCTCGGCCTTGCTGTCGTCCACGTCGTCGGCCAGGCTGAACGTGCGCGAGACGGTGCCGTAATAGCGCTCGCTGCGCAGAACCTTGTCGCCGTTGCCCTTGGTTTCCTTCTCCCGCCGGACCTCGGCGTCGATCTGAACGACGTTGCCGTCGATGCGCACGTTGATGTCTTCCTTCCGGACGCCGGGGATGTCGGCCTTGACCTCATAGGCGTTGTCCTTTTCGGCCACGTCAATGCGCATCTTCAACGCCGGGGCTTCAGTCTCCATGGCGACGGGCGCGAAGAAGCGGCGCAGTGCCGTCTCGAAGTTGTCGCTGAACGCCGGATCCAGTAAACGAAGCGAGCTCATGGTATTACCTCTCTGAACGAGTGGGAGAAACGGCCGGCCGCTATTCAGCCGACCACCTGGAGATGGTCCACGACATGCGACACGCCGTGCGCGGAGAAGGCGACGCCGACCGCGGCGTCGTGCTCCGCCATCGAGTGGACCTTGCCGCTCAATGTGACGATGCCGCCCTCGACTTCGATGCCGATGTTCCTGGCCTCGCGGGTGGCCTGCCGTGTCAGGGCGGCGGTAATCTCGGAGGCGATGTCCTTGCTCTGAACCCGGGGCTTGACGGTGATCTTGTTGAAGAGGCCGCGCACGCCAGCCAGCGGCCGGATGCATTGTTCCGCGCTGGCGAGCTGGTAGCCCCAGTCGACCTCACCGGTCAGCGTGACCCAGCCTTTCTCGACTTCGACCTTGACCTGGCCGCGCGGCACCAGCGTATTGAGCGCCAGCCCCGCCGTCGCCGCGCCGGCGATGTCGGCATCGGTGCGCTGGTGCTCGGTCGACAGCTTGACGTCGAGGTCGAGCGCGATGCCGCGCACCCCGGCGACGCGGCGCACCGCGCGCTCGACCGCGTGCTTCTCCGCGAAACTGTCGAGGTGGCCCGCCAGGGTCACCACGCCGTCCTGCACCATCACACCCACATGGGTGGCGTTGATGGCAGGGTCCCAGGCCAGTTCGTCAGTGACATCGGCCTTGAGTTGGACGTCGGTCTTCATGGGAGCTCCTTGCGGTGTGCCGCCTTGCGTTGGCTCGCAATGGCGGTCCCGAATAACTCTAGTTCGGCGTTCCGCTATATCTTTGATATGGAGCAATCGACGGTCGGTGCACGCGGGAGCAGGGCGATCACTGACGCGCCGCGATGCGGCGCCAGGCGTGCTCATGCTTGCTGCGGTGGCAGCGCTGCGAGCGTCTCAGGGAATGAGGACGGCGGCCCCGCTCACCGTGCTGTCGCGCAGGGCCTGGACGGCCGCATTGGCGTCGGACAGCGCGTACGTCTGAACATGGGTCTGCAGCGAAAGCTCGGCCACCAGCTTGAAGAATGCATCGCCGTCGGCGCGCGTGAGATTGGCCACCGACTTCAGCACGCGCTCGCCCCACAGCAACCGGTAATCGAAAGACGGGATCGCGCTCATGTGAATTCCTGCGCACACCACGGTTCCGCCTTTGCGCGTCGCCGCCAGCGCTGTGGGCACGAGCGCGCCGACGGGGGCGAAGATCAGCGCCGCATCGAGCGGCTGCGGCGGCATCTCATCGGAGCCGCCGGCCCAGGTCGCGCCGAGGCTGCGCGCGAACGCCTGTCCGGCCGAGTCGCCGGCACGGGTGAAGGCGTAGACCTCCTGGCCGCGCGCCACGGCAATCTGGCCAGTGATGTGGGCCGCGGCGCCGAAGCCGTACAGGCCCAGGCGGTGCGGCGTGGCGGCACCGGCCAGCCGCCACGCGCGAAACCCGATCAGGCCCGCGCACAGCAGCGGCGCGGCATGCGCATCGTCGTATCGGTCGGGCAGGGCGAAGCAGAAGCGTGAGTCCGCGGACACGTATTGCGCGAAGCCCCCGTCACGGTCGTAGCCGGTGAAGATCGGGTGGTCGCACAGGTTCTCGCGGTCCATGGCACAGAACGCGCAGTGGCCGCAGGCCTGTCCCAGCCAGGGGATGCCGATGCGCTGGCCGATGGCGAAGGGCCGGGCCTGCGGTCCGCGCGCCATCACCCTGCCAACGACCTCGTGACCCGGTATGACCGAGGGCCGATGCGGCGGCAGCTCGCCGTCGATGATGTGCAGGTCGGTGCGACAGACCCCGCAAGCCGCCACCTTGACCAGGACCTCATGGCCATGAGGCTTGGGTACCGGCCGGTCGACGGGCAGCAGCCGCTTCTGCGACGCCGAAACGGTCATTGCGCACATGGAGGCCGGCAGCATGCGCCATGTTAAACAGACCACCGCGGCAGAGCAGGCGATTCGCAGCGCTGTTGACCTCGCGCAATTGCGTTTGGCCGGGCACTGACTACGGTTAGTGGGCGATGGCTGTCATCGCGCCCTTGTCGCCCATGGTAACAATCACAGAACGCCCCAACGGCCACGGACCCGACCCGACGGACCGCCCGCTCAAGCTGGGGCTGGCCCGGTTGGCGAACGGCATCTCGCCCAGCTCGGTGTCGATGGCTTATGCAGACTGGCTCACCCATCTGCTGGTATCGCCGTCCAAACGGGCCGATCTGGCGTCCAGCGCCTTGCGCAAGAGCCTGATGTGGCTGCAGTATTCGAGTCACGCATGGCATGGCGAGTGCCACCACTGCGTCGATCCGGCGCCCGAGGACAAGCGGTTCTCGCCCAAGGGCTGGGACGTTCCGCCGTTCAGCGCCTTGTCGCAGGCGTTTCTGCTGCAGGAGCAGTGGTGGAGCGAAGCCGCCCATGGCGTGCGCGGTGTGTCCCGGCACCATGAAGACCTCGTCGGTTTCACCTTGCGGCAATGGCTTGACATGTGGTCGCCGTCCAATTTCATCGCGACCAATCCGCAGGTTCAACAGCACACACTGGCCGTCGGCGGCACCAACCTGGTCACGGGTTTCGCGAATTGGTCGCGCGACGCGCTGGCCGTGCTCGGCAACGCCAAGCCGCGCGGTATCGAGCGCTTCCTGCCGGGCAAGGCCGTCGCCCTGACGCCGGGCAAGGTCGTCTTTCGCAACCGGCTCATCGAGCTCATTCAGTACGAGCCGGCGACACCCTCGGTCCACAGCCAACCGCTGCTGATCGTCCCGTCCTGGATCATGAAGTACTACATCCTCGACCTCACGCCCGACGATTCGCTGGTCAAGTACCTCGTGGGACAGGGGCACACGGTGTTCATGGTGTCCTGGCGCAACCCCGGCAGCGAGGATCGCGACCTGGGCATGGAGGATTACCTGCAACTGGGCGTGATGGCGGCCGTGAATGCGGTGCGCAAGCGCTATCCTGAGATTGGCATCCACGCCGCCGGCTACTGCCTGGGCGGAACGCTGTTGGCCATTGCGGCCGCCCTGCTGGGGGGCCGCCCCGGCAACCCGATCAAGACTGTGACGCTACTGGCGAGCGAGGTCGATTTTCACGAGCCGGGCGAGTTGGGCCTCTTCATCGACGAAAGCCAGATTGCGTTCCTGGAGGACCTGATGGCCGATCACGGCTATCTGGACGGTCGCCAGATGGCCGGTGCGTTCCAGCTGATCAATTCGAAGGACCTGGTCTGGTCGAAGCTGGTGTACGAGTACCTGATGGGCGCGCAGACGCCCATGACCGCCATGCGCGCCTGGAACGCGGACGCGACGCGGCTGCCGGCGCGCATGCACAGCGAGTACTTGCGTCGGCTGTACCTGCACAACGACCTGGCCGAAGGACGCTATCCGACCGAGGTCGGCCCGGTGTCGCTGGCCGACGTCCGGGTTCCGCTGTTCGTGGTGGCGACCGAGCGCGACCATGTGTCGCCCTGGCGCTCGGTCTACAAGGTGCAGCGGCTGGTCAGCTCACCGGTCAGTTTTGTGCTGACCTCGGGCGGACACAACGTGGGAATCGTCAATCCACCCGTCGGGCCCATGGCGCATCCGCAGGCGAGCTATCGCTTCGACTCGCATGCCCACGGCGCCGCGCCCATCGATGCGCAGGCATGGTTCGACGCCGCGCCGACGTTCGCGGGCTCGTGGTGGCCATGCTGGCACCGCTGGCTGGACCAGCACTCGGCGGGGAAGGTCAAGGCGCAACCGGTGGTGGGGCTGATTCGTTCTGGCAAGCAGATCCTGGCGCCTGGCACCTATGTCCATCAGGAATGAGGGGAGTGCCGCGCACATTGGCAGTGCACGATAGCCGCCGCGCGGATCAGGATTTCGCGCGGGAGCCGGCCGCGGCCCGGCGCGGGAAAAGCTGGCTGACGCCGGGGACCGCCTCGAGCGCCTCGATGGCCGACGCGCTCTCCAGGACGGCGTCTGCGTTCATCAGGTGACTGGCGCATCCCATGATTTCGGTCTGGGTCTCGAGCGCCGCGGCGGCGAGTTCCTGCCAGTAACGCGTGGCGCCTTGCAGGTCCTCCTGCAGCAAGCCGAACGGGACCGTCATCAGGTCGTTCGGGGCGCAGTTTCCGCGCATCTGGTTCGCCGCGGTTTCGTGGCGCGCCGATGCCTGTTGCGCGGCTTGCTGCTGGATGGTGCGCATCGTTTCGAAGCCGCGGAACATTGCGGCGGACGCATCCATCATCACGGCCAGTTGCTCACGGCCGAAGTCGGCCAGGAAGTCGAAGCCGGAAACCTTGCCTTGGCCAGCAGCGGCAACGGGTCGTCGGGCCACGCGTGCTTTGGAACTCATGAGTTTTTTCCCTTGGACAGATGCAGCGTAGCACGGCGGGCACCGACGCCGCGGCCATGCTCATGGATATCCTGGCAACCGGTGCAAAAGGGTGTTGCCGGCATCGCCATCAGGCGGCGCAGGTCGATCGGTTCGCCGCAGTCGAGGCATTCGCCATAGGCTTGCTCGGCCAACCGCTTGCGCGCGGCGATGACCTGCTCGAGCTCTTCCAGCGCGTGGTCGGCCTTGGCTTCGTCCACCACCGACTGGGTTTCCTCCACCGCCATGTCCTTGAAGTCGAGCACTTCACGCGCCTGTGTCTCGGGTGCCGCCGCCGCGAAATCCCCGGTCGAGCGCAGGATGGTGCGCAGTTCGCTTTCCCGCTTCGCCAACAGTTTGGTGAAGCGCGGCGCCAGGGTGCGGGTATAGATGTCCATTGAAACCTCGTAGCGGGGGCCAGTCATTCTGGAAGGCGGCGCTCCGGCTGTCCTTGATCTGGAACAAGCTGGGGTCCGCGTTCGGCGCCTACTCTGGACAGAGGGGGGCGGCCCTGTCGTTCCCCGGAGTTCGCCAAGGAATGCCATGAGTGTTCGCAATCTCGAAGCCCTGCTGGCCCCGGCCTCGGTGGCAGTGATCGGGGTCTCCGATCGGCCGGACAACCTGGGCCAGGTCGTCTTGCGCAACGTGCAAGGCTCGGGTTTCAAGGGGCCGGTGTGGGTGGTGGACCATCGCAACGGCAACGTGGCGGGCCAGGCCACTTTTCCCGATGTCGAGTCGTTGCCCGCGGCACCCGATCTGGCCGTGATCTGCACGCCGGCAGCCACCGTTCCGGGCCTCATCGAAGCGCTGGCCCACAAGGGCACCCGGGCCGCCGCCGTGCTCTCGGCCGGCTTGAAGCAAAGCGTGGGCGGCGTGACCCTGGAGCAGTCCATGCTCGAGGCGGCACGCCCGCACCTGCTGCGCATTCTCGGGCCCAACTGCCTGGGCCTGCTGGTGCCCGGCGCCCAGCTCAACGCCAGCTTCGCGCCTGGCAATGCCTTGCCCGGCTCGCTGGCGTTCATCACCCAGTCGGGCGCGCTGGCCACCGCCATGCTGGACTGGGCCAACGCCCACAGCATCGGCTTCTCCCATTTCATATCGGTTGGTGACAGCGCGGACGTCGATTTCGGCGACATGCTGGACTACCTGGCCAGCGATCCGGGCACCCGCGCCATCCTGATGTACATGGAATCGGTGAAGGCCGCCCGCAAGTTCATGTCCGCCGCGCGCGCCGCGTCGCGCAACAAGCCGGTGATCGTCGTGAAGGCCGGGCGCGCCCCGGCGGGCGCTAAGGCGGCGGCATCGCACACCGGCGCGCTGGCCGGCTCGGATGCGGTCTTCGACGCCGTGGTGCGGCGTGCCGGCATGTTGCGGGTCGACACGCTCGAGTCGCTGTTCGACGCGGCGGAGACCCTGGCGCACGTGAAACCCTGGCGCGGCGAACGGCTGGCCCTGCTCACCAATGGCGGGGGTGCCGGTGTGCTCGCCGCCGACGCGCTGTCGCTGGGCGGCGGTCAACTGGCTGAGCTCGGCCCCGAGACGCTCAAGGCACTGGACCAGTGCCTGCCGGCCACCTGGCCGGGCGCCAACCCGGTCGACATCATTGGCGACGCGCCGGTGGCTCGCTATGGCGCCGCGCTGCGCGTGCTGCTGGCAGCGCCCGAAGTCGACGGCGTCCTGTTGATGCACGCCCCCACGGCCATTGTCCCGTCTGCCGAGATCGCCGCCGAATGCCTGCCGTTGATCCAGCAAGCAGCCAAGCCGGTGCTGGCCTGCTGGCTGGGCGGCGCCACCGTCGCAGCCGCACGCCAGGCGTTCAACAGGGCCGGCATCGCCAGCTACGGCACACCCGAGCGCGCGGTGGCCGGCTGGCTGCAGCGCGTGACTTATCTGCGCAACCAGGAGGCCCTGTTGCAATTGCCGTCCGCCGTGCTGGACGATTTCCGGCCGGATACGGCGCAGGCGCAGGCCTTGCTGGACCAGGCCCTGCGCGATGGCCGCGAATGGCTGGACGAGGAGCAGGCCAAGTTGCTGCTGCAGGCGTACGGCATTCCGACGGTGGAAACGCAAAAGGTCCATGACGCCGAAGAGGCTGTGGCCGCCGCGACGCGAATCGGTTTCCCGGTGGCGCTGAAGATCCTGTCGCCGCAGATCCTGCACAAGTCCGACGTCGGCGGCGTGGCGCTGAACCTGGAATCGGCCGACGACGTGCGCAGCGCGGCGATGCGGATGCGCCAGCGCGTGGCGCACGCGCAGCCGAACGCTCACGTCCTCGGCTTCACCGTGCAGGCCATGGCGCAACGGCGCGGCGCGTACGAACTGATCGTGGGCGTGGCCAGCGATGCGGTGTTCGGGCCGGTGATCCTGTTCGGCGAGGGTGGGACGGCGGTGGAGTTGCGCAAGGATCGCGCGGTCGGGCTGCCGCCCTTGAACGAAAGGCTGGCGCGCGATTTGATCGCGCAGACCCAGGTCGCCGCGCTGTTGGCCGGCTACCGCGGGCGCGCTGCGATCGACCAGGGGGCGTTGATCGGCGCGATGCTCAAGGTTTCGCAAATGGCTTGCGACCTGCCGGCGCTGGCTGAGCTGGACATCAACCCGTTATTGGCCGACGCCCAGGGCGTGCTCGCGCTGGATGCCCGCGTGCGGGTGCGCCGGCCGGTTGCGGGCGAGCCCAGCCGGCTGGCCGTGCGGCCCTACCCGTCGGCGCTCGAGGAAAAGCTGACCGTGGGCGGCGTCGAGTTGCTGGCGCGGCCGATCCGGCCGGAGGACGGCGAGCGGCTGGCGGCGTTCTACGCCAAGGCTTCGCCCGCGGACATGCGGTTGCGTTTCTTCATGGCGCGGCGCGAAGTGCCCCATTCGGAGCTGGCGCGCTACTGCCAGATCGACTACGAGCGGGAAATGACTTTTGTCGCGCTGGCACCGGGTGGCGGCGACGCACCGGCGATGGCCGGTGAAGTGAGGGCAGTGTGCGATCCGGACAACCGCACGGCGGAGTTCGCGATGCAGGTGGCCGCGAGCTGGCAGGGCAAGGGCCTGGGTCGGGCGCTGCTGGCCAAGCTGATCCGCTATCTGCGCGAGCGCGGGACCGGGGAAGTGATCGGCCAGTGCCTGGTCGAAAACGTGGCGATGGCGGCGCTGGCGCGTCGCCTGGGCTTCGAGGTGGACGCAGAAGGCAAGGATGGCGTCATGGCAATGCGCCTGGTGCTGAGCGGCTGAGGCGCGTCGCGCGAGCGCCGACGCACAGGAAGGATCAGGCCGGACGGCTCAGTTGCAGGTCCTGCTGGTTGACGATGCGGCGCAGGGCGCCGGTGTCGACGATGCGCACGTGGCGCTGGCGGACCTCGACGATGCCTTCTTCGGCGAACTTGGAAAAGGTGCGGCTGACGGTTTCCAGCTTCAGGCCCAGGTAGCTGCCGATTTCCTCGCGCGTCATGCGCAGCACCAGCTCCGAGCGGGAGAAGCCGCGGGCGTGCAGCCGCTGCACCAGGTTGAGCAGGAAGGCGGCCAGGCGCTCTTCGGCACGCATGCTGCCCAGCAGCAGCATGACACCGTGCTCACGCACGATCTCGCGGCTCATGATGCGATGCACATGGTGCTGCAAGGCGTTGACTTCGCGCGAGAGTTCGCCGATGCGGTCGAACGGCATCACGCAGACCTCGGCGTCCTCCAGCGCCACGGCGTCGCAGGTGTGGTGGTCGTTGACGATGCCGTCCAGGCCGATGATCTCGCCGGCCATCTGGAAACCGGTCACCTGGTCGCGACCGTCTTCCGCCGTGACGCAGGTCTTGAAGAAGCCGGTGCGGATGGCGAACAGCGACTGGAACGACTCGCCGTTGCGAAACAGGGTGGTGCCGCGCTTGACCTTGCGCCGCACGGCAACCACCTCATCGATGCGAATCAGCTCCTGGGGGCTCAGGCCGACCGGCATGCACAGCTCGCGCAGGTTGCAGTTCGAGCACGCGACCTTCATGCTGTGCCCGTCGAACAGCGGATTGTCCCCGGGCGGTATCAGGGTTACCTCGTGGGCGGTCATAGGGGTTTCGTTCATGGCGCAGTCAGTTCTGATCTAGGTCAAATTGTCCGGGTGGGCGCAGGCCCCGGGTTGACACAGATCAAGCATGACGGGCATGGTGGCCTGCACAGTACCATGCAATGCTGTCCTTTAGAAGCCCCCAATGACGCCACTTTCTCCCGACCTGTTGCGACGTTTCGACGTCCCGGGTCCTCGCTACACCTCGTACCCGACGGCCGACCGGTTCGTCGAGGCCTTCACGGCCGCCGACTACAGCCAGGCCCTCGATCAGCGGCGCGCCGGCCCCGCTGCCCTGGCGCTGCCCCTGTCGCTGTACATCCACATTCCATTTTGCGAGTCGCTTTGCTATTACTGCGGCTGCAACAAAATCATTACAAAGCATCACAACCGGGCCGCGAGCTATCTGCGCTACCTGGCCCGGGAAGTGGACCTGCACACCGAGAAGCTGGGCGTGGGCCAGGCCGTAACGCAATTGCACCTGGGCGGGGGCACCCCCACCTTCCTGTCGGACGAAGAACTGCGCGAACTGATGGCCATGCTGCGCCGCAGCTTTGCGATGGCACCCGGTGGCGAATATTCGATCGAGGTCGACCCGCGCACCATCGACAAGGGCAGGCTGCAGACCCTGGCCGATCTCGGCTTCAACCGCCTGAGTTTCGGCGTCCAGGACTTCGACCCCGACGTGCAAAAGGCCGTGCATCGGATCCAGCCGTTCGAACAGGTTGCCAAGCTGATGGAGGAGGCCCGTGACATCGGATTCGATTCCATCAACATGGACCTGATCTACGGCCTGCCGCGGCAATCGCCGGAATCGTTCGCGCGCACGCTCACGCAGGTCAACGGCCTCAGGCCCGACCGCATCGCCCTGTACGCCTATGCGCACCTGCCGGAGCGCTTCAAGCCGCAGCGCCGCATCATCGGGTCCGAGCTGCCGGGAGCCCCTTCCAAGCTGGCGATGCTGTCGCAATCGCTCGCGGCTTTCCAGGAAGCCGGTTATGTGTACGTCGGCATGGACCACTTCGCCTTGCCCAACGACGCGCTGGCTGTGGCCAAGCGCCAGGGCCGCCTGCATCGCAATTTCCAGGGCTACAGCACGCACTCCGACTGCGACCTGATCGGGCTGGGCGTTTCCGCCATCGGCAAGGTCGGCGCCACCTACAGCCAGAACGCCAAGACGATGGAGGAGTACTGCGACCACCTCGACCAGGGCCGGTTGCCGGTGGTGCGCGGCCTGGCGCTGACCCGCGACGACCTGACGCGCCGCGCCGTGATCATGTCGCTGATGTGCCAGGGACAAGTGGTGTTCGAATCGATCGAACTGGCCTGGCTGCTGGATTTCCAGCAGTACTTCGCGCCCGAGCTCGAAGCGATGCGCGACCTCGCCGACAAGGGCTTGGTGGTGCTCGACGACGCCGGCATCCAGGTGACCGGCATGGGCTGGTACTTCGTGCGGGCCGTCGCCATGGTGTTCGACCGCTATCTGCAGGCCGACCGCAACCGCGCCCGGTTCTCGCGCATCATCTAGGTTCACCGCCTCATCGGATGTCGTTCGCCCTTGCCCTTTCGGCGCTGCTGATGGGGCTGGCCGGCGGCCCGCATTGCATTGCGATGTGCGGCGCCGCATGCGCCGGCCTCACCCGCCTGGGCGCCGCGTCACCGTCGCGCTCCCTCTGGATGTTCCAGGCCGGGCGGCTGGCGGGCTATTCGGCGGCGGGTGCCGCAGCCGCCTTCACCGTGCAAAGCCTGGGCTGGCTGACCTCGCAGGCGGCCAGCCTGCGGCCGGTCTGGACCTTGTTCCACCTGGCCGTCCTGGCCTGGGGCCTGATGCTGATCGCCCAGGCGCGCCAGCCGATGTGGGTCAGCAGCGCCGGGCGCAGCATCTGGTCGCGCGTGCGTCCCGCGGTCTCGGCGCGCGGCGGGGTTTTCGCGACCGGCATGCTGTGGACGTTCATGCCTTGCGGGCTGTTGTACTCGGCGTTGCTGGTGGCATCCCTCAGCGGCGGACCGCTGGACGGCGCGCTGGCAATGGCTTTGTTCGCTTTGGGCAGCGGTGCGTCGCTGTCGTTGGCTCCTGCGCTGCTGGCGCGCTTGCAGCAGGCCGGCAACCGCTGGCGCCAGGACTGGGGCACCCGCGCCGCCGGCGCGCTGCTGGTACTGGCTGCCGTGTGGGGCCTGTGGATGGACCTGGCCCATCGCATCGCGATCTGGTGCGGCCTGGCCTGACCCAAGCCCCCAGCTGGGCGGCTAAGGACACTCTACAAGAACCGCGCATTCCAGCATGTGGACCGCGCGGAGCATCGCCCAGCGATTTATTCCGGAGCTACGCCAGCTCCACCGTCTCGAGGTAATAGGGCATCGCGCACTGCCAGTGAAGTTCCCGCTCGATGCGCTGGCGCAGTGCGTCGGCTGCTGCCGGCTCGCCGTGCGTGATGAAGGTGTGGCGCGGCGGCGCGGCGAAGCCCTTCAGCCAATCGATGATTTCCCCGGCGTCGGCATGGGCCGACAGCGTGTCCAGCATGGCGATTTCGGCCCGCACCGGGATGTCCTGACCGTGGATGCGCACCGTCGGCGCGCCGCTGACCAGCGTCGCACCGCGCGTGCCGCCGGCCTGGTAACCCGTGAACAGGATGGTGTTGCGCTGGTCAGGCGCGAAGGCCTTCAGGTGATGGACCACCCGGCCGCCGGTGGCCATGCCGCTGGCCGCGATGATCACCATCGGGCCGTGCCGGGCATTGAGCTGCTGCGATTCCTCGGGCGTGGCCACCACCTGCACGTCGCGGGTCATGGCCCGGCACTCGACGGCGCTCAGACGCAGCTCCGGCAGATGGTCGAGGTAGGCAAGCGTCGCGCTCGCGGCCATCGGACTGTTGAGATAGACCGGGACGTTGCGGATGGTTCCGCGCTCTTTCAGCACCTGGATGGCATGCAGCAGCGTCTGGGCCCGGCCCACCGCGAAAGCCGGAATCACCACCACGCCGCCGCGCGCCGAGGTTCGATTGATGACGTCGGCCAGTTGCTGCAGGGGATCGGTGCGGTCGTGCAGGCGATCGCCATAGGTTGACTCCACCACCAGGTAATCGGCCCCCGCCATGCGGGTCGGGGCTTTGAGCACCGGGTCCTCGGGGCGACCGAGGTCGCCGGAAAAAAGGATCGAGCGGCGGCCGTTGTCGATGCGAACGAATGACGAGCCCAGCATATGGCCCGAGGGCGAAAGGCTTGCTTGCAGGCCAGCCGCCAGCGCCCAGGACTGGCCCGCCTCGATGGGATGGAACAGCTTCAGGCAGCGCAGCGCGTCCTCACGCGTGTACAGCGGCAGCGCTGGTGCATGCTTGGTGAGCTGATGGCGGTTGAGGTATTGCGCTTCTTCCTCCAGCAGATGGCCCGAGTCGGTGAGCAGGATGCGGCACAGGTCGCGAGTGGCTGGCGTGCAGTAGACCTTGCCGCGAAAGCCCTGTCGGGCCAGCAGCGGCACATAGCCGCTGTGGTCGATGTGGGCATGGGTCAGGATCACCGCGTCGATGTCCGCGGCGGGCACCGGCAACGGCGTCCAGTTGCGCAGGCGCAGTTGCTTGTAACCCTGGAACAGGCCACAGTCGACCAGCACCCTGGCGTTGCCCTCGCGCAGCAGGTACTTGGAGCCGGTGACCGTGTCGGTCGCGCCGAGGAACTGAAGATTCATGATTCAGTCTAGGAAGCACGGGCGCGAAACCCGTTGATCTGAATCAGGTTAAGTCCCGTCCCGCGGCGATTTCATTGCCGATCCTGTCGGCGCTGCAGGAGGGCGCTACAGTGGCTTGATCTGCACCTTGCGGAATTTCACGACGCCGCCGGCGTACTGCAGCGCGATCGGACCGCTGGGCAGCTTGCCGTCGTCGGCCTGCGCCGTCTGCACGCCATTCAGGACGACCGTCATGCGGGTGCCCTTGGCCGTGATGTCGAAGGTGTTCCATTTGCCACCCGCCTTGGGCATCGGCGAGACCGGCGAGAGGTGGACGATGGCCCCGGTGCCATAGGTCGGGTCGGGCCGGCGGTCGAAGATGTTCGCCTCGTAGCAGGTCCGGTCGGTCATCGGCCGGGTCGCGGCGCAACGCATGTAGATGCCGCTGTTGGCGTCGTCGCTGACCCAGAACTCGACGCGGATCTGGAAATCCTTGTAGCTCTTCTTCGAAACCAGGAAGGTGCTGTCGTTGCCCGGCCGCCGGTCGGCGACGATTGCGCCGCCTTCGGCCCGCCAGTTGGCGCCGCCCAGGTCGGTGAAGTTCTCCATCCCGTTGGCGCCGTCGATCAGCGTTTCCCAACCGGTGGCGCTGTCCATTGCGGCGCAGCCCGCCAGCGAAAGCGCGGTTACCAGCGAGGCCGCAGCGAGGGAACTCAGTCGATTCATCGTCGTCTCCCGTGAATGATTGGACTAGGACTTATAGCAATGAAGCCGGGCCGCGGCAAGGCGGTTTTCGCCGGGCTGCTAGCGCGGCCGGATCACGTAGCGTGACAGCGGGTCTTGCTCGGCGAAGCGGCCGGAAAGCCGATGGGCCAGCTGGTTGCCTTCCTGTGCCACCCAGTACAGCTGGGCCCAGCCTTCGGCGCGCATCGCGTTGCACAGCCATTCGATCAAGGCGCTGGCGATGCCGCGGCCGCGGGCGGACGGCACCACATACAGGTCTTGCAGGCAGCAAACCGCCTGGCGCTCGAGGGTGTGCTCGTGGACCACGCAATGCGCCAGGCCGTACACCTGACCCTCGACCTCGGCCACGATGCACATGACGGCTGAGTCGGGATCGAGAATGCGGGTCCAGGTGCGGCGCGTGACGTCCTGGCCGGCGCTCACGCCGATGTCGTCGCAGTAACCGCGCCAAAGCTGCAGCCAGGCCGCCTCGTCGGCGGGCAGGGCGGAGCGGATGACGGGCGTGTCCATCCAGAGTTTAGAGTTGCGCCGCCAGCAGGACGGCGGCATGGACGGCCTCGCGCTGGGCTCCGTCCTGGATCTGATGGCGGCAGCTGGTGCCGTCGGCTACCACGATCGCGCCGGGATACTTGCGCACCGCGGGCAGCAGGGTCAGCTCGGCCATCTGCATCGACACGTCGTAATGGTCGGCGTCGTACCCAAAGCTGCCGGCCATGCCGCAGCAACTGCCCTCGATCACCTCGGGCTGCACGCCCGGAATGAGGCGCAGCACCTCGACGATGGGCGGTACGGCCGCGAACGCCTTCTGGTGGCAGTGGCCGTGCAGCAGCACGCGCTGGTCGAGCGGACGCAGCTTGCCCTTCAGCGCGTCGAGCCGGCCGGCCCTGGCTTCGCGCGCCAGGAATTCCTCCAGCAGGAAAGCCTGTTTGGCCACAGCCTGGGCGTCGGCGCCGAGACCCATGGACAGCATTTCGTCGCGCAGCGTGAGCAGGCAGGACGGCTCGAGCCCGACGATGGGGATCTCCTTCCGCGCGAACGGCGACAGCGACTCGATCACCTCGCCGGCCTTGGCCCTGGCTTCGTCCACCATGCCGCTGGTCAGATAGGTCCGGCCGCAGCACAGGTGCTTGCCGTCCGGGCGCAACTTGGTGGCCACGTGGACCGTATAGCCGGCGGCCTGCAGCACCTTGAGGGCCGCCCGTGCGTTGAGCGACTCGAAATAGCCGTTGAAGGTGTCGACGAACAGCACCACCGGTCGCGCCGCCGCGAGTGCTTCCTCACGGGTGGCGGTCACCGGCGCGTGGCCGAAGAAGGGTCGGGCTTCCCATACCGGCAGCCGGCGGCGCGCCGACAGCCCAAGCATTCTTTCGCCGAGCCGCGCCATCCAGGCACTGCCATTGCGCAGGTTGAGCAGCGGTGCGATCCGGCTCGCCTGCGCGGCGTAGTCCGGCAGGCGGGCGATCAGCTTGTCCTTCCAGGTGAAGCCGTAGCGCAGCTTGTAATGGTGGAGGAACTCGATCTTCATCTTCGCCATGTCGACGCCGGTGGGGCAGTCGCGCTTGCAGCCCTTGCAGCTGACGCAAAGGTCCAGGGCGTCCTTGACCGCTTCCAGCGCGCCGTCATCCCAGGTGCCAGGCAGCACGTTGTCGACCCCGGTGGTCGTGCTGGCGGCGAACGCCGAAGGGTGGAAATCGACCGGCACAATGCCCTTGCCGGCGGCCGGGGCCGGGCGTGGCACCATGCCCAATTGCCCCGACAGCGCAAGGCGCAGCGTGTTCGCGCGGCCGCGCGTGGAGTGCTTTTCCTCGCGCGTGACCCGGTAGCTCGGGCACATGGTGGCGGCGTCGAACTTGCGGCAGTGCCCGTTGTTGTTGCACATGTCCACGGCCTTGGCCAAACCCGCCGCCGGGTCGCCGCCGGAGCCGGGCGGCGTGATGCGCTCGGTGGCAGCGTCGTTCTGCACGTCCCAGCCGCTCCAGTCCAGCGCGGTCTGCAGCGGGATCACCTTGTAGCCGGTCGAATAGCGCATCAGCCGGGTGTCGTCCATGCGCGGCGGGTTGACGATGCGCCTGGGGCAAAGCAGCCGCTGCGGGTCGAACAAGTCCTTGATCCGGGCAAACGCCTCGTTGATTTTCGGGCCGAACTGCCAGGCGACCCATTCGCCGCGCGACAGGCCGTCCCCGTGCTCTCCGCTGTAGGCGCCCTTGAAGCGCGCCACCAGGGCGGAGGCCTCCTCGGCGATGGCCCGCATCTTGGTCGCCCCCTGGCTGCGCATGTCCAGTATGGGCCGCACGTGCAACGTGCCGACCGACGCGTGGGCATACCAGGTGCCGCGGGTGCCGTGCTTGCGGAAGACCTGGCTGAGCGCGTCGGTGTACTCGGCCAGGTGCTCCAGCGGAACGGCGCAGTCCTCGATGAAACTCACCGGCTTGCCGTCGCCCTTGAGGCTCATCATGATGTTCAGGCCGGCCTTGCGCACTTCCCAGAGGTTCTTCTGCGGCGCGTCGTCGGTCATGCGCACCACCGATCCGGGCAGGCCGAGGTCGCCCATCAGTTCGACCAGCTCGTCGAGCTTGCGCACCAGCGCGGCCTTGTCGCTTCCGGAGAATTCCACCAGCAGCACGGCGTCGGGCTGGCCGATCACCGCGGTGCGGATGACCGGAGCAAAGGCGGGGTTCTGCAGCGACAACTCGATCATCGTGCGGTCGACCAGTTCGACCGCGGTCAGCGTCGCGCCGCCACCCCCCTGCGCCAGCTTGACGATGTGCTGGGCGCAGTCCATCGCCTTGTAAAAGGTCGGGAAATTGACCACCCCCAGCACCTTCGCTGCCGGCAGTTCGGCCAGTTGCAGGGTCAGCGAGCGGGTCAACGCCAGCGTGCCTTCGCTGCCGACCAGAAGATGCGCGAGGTTCACCGATCCGTCGGACGTGTAGGGCCGCGGGTTCTGGTTGTGGAAGACGTCCAGGTTGTAACCGCCCACGCGCCGCAGCACCTTGGGCCAGCGGTGATCGATTTCCGGCGCCAGTGCGGCGGCCAGCGCCTGCACCTGCAGCCCCAGTTCGCGCGCGCCGCCTTCGGCTTGATCGAAGCGGCCGAAGCGGTGCAGGCGGCCGTCCGCGGTCCAGGCCTGCATGCCCAGCACGTTGTGCACCATGTTGCCGTAGGCGATGCTTCGGCTGCCGCAGGAGTTGTTGCCCGCCATGCCGCCGAGCGTCGCCTGCGCGCTCGTGGACACGTCGACCGGATACCACAGGCCCAATTTCTTGAGCGCCGAGTTCAGGTGGTCCAGCACCATGCCGGGCTCGACCTCGGCGATCCGCCGCTGCGCGTCGAAATGCAGGATGTTGCGCACGTGGCGCGAATGATCGATCACCAGCCCCGCTCCGACCGTCTGGCCGCACTGGCTGGTGCCCGCGCCGCGCGCGACGATCGGCACTTTCAGGTCGCGGCAGATGTCCAGGGCCAGCGGCACATCGTCGCAGCCGTGCGGAACGAACACGCCGACCGGCATTACCTGGTAGATCGACGCGTCGGTGGCGTAGCGGCCCCGGTCGGCCGCGGAGAACAGCACGTCGCCCTGGGTCTCGGCAACCAGGCGCCTGGCCAACAGCCCGGCGACTTCATTGCCGCCCCGGGCCACCGCCTCATAAGCGCCCGAGCCGGGCAGGGTGCGGGTCACCTTCAACGGCAAGGGCGCGTTCATTCGGCGGCTCCGGAAGCGGCGTGCTGCGCATCTCGGTGCAATTGCTGCAGCACCACGTCCAGCTTGCGATGCAGGTGGCTGAGCAGGACTTCGCGCATCGCCGCAGCGTCGCGCGATGCCAGGGCAGCGATCATTTGCTCGTGCTCCTTGGCCGCGTGATCCCACTTCTCGCCGTCCTGGTTGGAGCGGAACCGCAGCGCCTGCAACCGGGCATTGACCTGGTTGTAGGTGGCCGACAGCACCGGGTTCTTGGCCGCCGCGTTGATGGCGCTGTGGATCAGCGCGTTGATGCGGTAGTAGTTGGACAAGTCGCGCCGCGTGAAAGCCGCCATCATCTCGAACTGCATCGCCCGGATCTCGGCCAGCTCCGCGTCGGTGATGCGCTGGGCGGCCAGTTCGCCCGACAGGGCCTCCAGCCCGGCCATCACCTCGAAGGTGTTGCGCACATCAGTCTCGGTCAGCGCAATGGCAATGGCCCCCCGGTTGGGCAGCAATTCGACCAGTCCTTCGGCGGCGAGCATCTTGATGGCTTCGCGCAGCGGCGTTCGCGACACCTGCAGCACTTCCGCCAGCTCGCGTTCGTTGAGCTTGGCGCCGGGTGCGATTCGCCCCTCTACCAGCATCTGGCGCAGGCGCTGGGCGACCTGCTCATGCAGTGCGGCGCGACGGATGGAAATGATGTCGGCGGTCATGGTGGGCTATTTTGTATGCATAAAACCGGACTGTAAAGCCAACGCATTGGTGCTGTCGCCATTGACATTTGAATTTTGCATGCAAAAATCCGAGCCTAAGCTTTTGCAAAGGACCCAGCGATGTTGACGCTCGACTTCCACCCCACCGGCCGTCATTTCCTGCAGATCCCCGGACCGTCCCCGGTGCCCGATCGCATTCTGCGCGCAATGAGCCTGCCCACCATCGATCACCGTGGGCCCGAATTCGGCGCACTGGGGCTGAAGGTGCTCAAGGGCATTGGCCAGATCTTCCAGACCCGGCATCCGGTGGTGATCTATCCGGCCTCCGGCACCGGCGCCTGGGAAGCGGCACTGGCCAACGTGCTGAGCCCGGGCGACGCCGTGCTGATGTACGAGACCGGCCATTTCGCCAGCCTGTGGAGCAAGATGGCCAGCCGGCTGGGGCTCAAGCCCGAATTCCTGGGCCTGCCGGGCATCGAGGGCTGGCGCCGCGGCGTGCAGGCCGACATGATCGAGGAGCGGCTGAAGGCCGACACGCAACACACCATCAAGGCCGTGTGCGTGGTGCACAACGAGACCTCCACGGGCGTGACCAGCAACATCCCGGCGGTGCGCAAGGCCATCGATGCCGCGCGCCATCCGGCGCTGCTGATGGTCGACAGCATCTCGGGCCTGGCCTGCGCCGAGTACCGCCACGACGACTGGGGCGTGGACGTCACCATCAGCGGCTCGCAGAAAGGCCTGATGCTGCCGCCGGGCATCAGCTTCAACGCGCTATCGCCCAAAGCCATCGAAGCCAGCAAGAGCGCGCGGCTGCCCAAGTCGTTCTGGGCCTGGGACGAGATGGTCGAGATGAACAAGACCGGCTATTTCCCGTACACCCCCAACACCAATCTGTTGTACGGACTTTCCGAAGCCTGCGACATGCTGATGGCGCCCGAGCACGGCGGCCTGCCGGCGGTGTTCGCGCGCCACGAGCGCTGGGGGCAGGGCGTGCGCGCGGCCGTGAAAGCCTGGGGTCTGGAGATCCAGTGCGTCGACCCGACGGTCTATTCCCCGGTGCTCACCGGCGTGATGACGCCGGCCGGTGTCGACGCGGACGCCGTGCGCAAGATCATCTACGACCGCTTCGATTGCTCGCTGGGCACGGGCCTGGGCAAGGTCAAGGGCAAAATGTTCCGCATCGGCCATCTGGGCGACAGCAACGACCTGACGCTGGTGGCGACCCTGGCCGGATGCGAGATGGGACTGAAGCTCGCCGGCGTCAAGCTGGCGGCCTCCGGCGTGCAGGCCGCCATGAACTATTTCTCGGAACACGCCTGCAGCGTCAACGCCACCGGGACGCGGGCGGCGTAAAGGCTATCCTGTGGTGATTTGCGGCTTCTCTTCAACTACCTGAGGTGACAACGATGAAAAATCCGATCTCGAAATTCCTGGGCAAGGCCTCCCTGTTGCCGCTTTCGCTGGCAGCGTTGGCGGCGATCGCGACCTTGCCCGCGCAAGCGGCATGGGAGCCGACCAAGCCGGTGGAGGTGGTGGTGCCGGCCGGCGCCGGCGGCGCTTCCGACCAGATGGCCCGCACCATCCAGGGGATCGTCGTCAAGCACCAGCTGATGAAGCAGCCCATGCTGATCCTGAACATGGGCGGCGCCAGCGGCGCGGAAGGCCAGATGGACGTCAAGGGTGCGAAAGGCAACCCGCACAAATTGATGGTGGCGTTCTCCGCCATCTACACGCTGCCCATCGCGGTGAACCTGCCGTTCAACTGGCGCGACCTCAATCCGGTGGCGATGATCGCGCTGGATGAATTCGTGCTGTGGGACAACGCCGAGGCACCGTCCAAGACGACCAAGGAATTCCTGGCGGCCGTCAAGGCGGCGCCTCCCGGAACCTTCAAGATGGGTGGCACCGGCATCAAGCGCGAGGACCACATCATCACCGTGGCGATCGAAAAGGCCGCCGGCGTGAAGTTCTCCTACATCCCCTACAAGAGCGGCGGCGAAGCGGCGACCCAGCTGGTGGGCAAGCACATCGATTCGAACGTCAACAATCCGAGCGAGAACATCGCCCAGTGGCGCGCCGGCCAGGTGCGGGCCCTGTGCGTGTTTTCCGACCATCGCATGGCGTTCAAGGAAAAGATCACCACCGACCAGTCGTGGGCGGACATCCCCACCTGCAAGGAGTCAGGCCTGGACGTCCAGTACCAGATGTTGCGTGCCTTCTTCCTGCCGCCCGACACCACCAAGGAGCAGGCCGCGTTCTACGTCGACCTGCTGAAGAAGGTGACAGCGACGCCGGAATGGAAGGAGTACCTGAGCAAGCAGGCATTGAAGGAATCGTTCCTGACCGGCACCGATTTCACCAAGTTCCTGGAAAAGGACGAGGCCTTCCACACCAAGCTGATGAACGAGGCCGGGTTCGCCGCCAAGAAGTAATTGCGGCTCGCCGCAGCGGAGACAGACATGGACAGCAAGAAGATGCGAAACCCGCTTGCCCGCGGGCTTTCGCACAGCAACGTGGAGGCGATCGCGGCGGTCGCCATCTTCCTCATCGGCGTGGTGATGATGGTCGACAACTACAAGGTTGGCGCCGGCTGGGCAACCGATGGGCCGCAGTCGGGGTACTTCCCGTTCCGGGTGGGCGCCATCATCTGCATCTCGGCCGTCGTGGTCTTCATCAAGGCGCTGTTCGGCAAGAACCGTCGGAACGAGGTCTTCGTTTCGTGGGAACGATTCCGCCTGGTGCTGATGGTCCTGGTGCCCACCATCGTCTACGTGCTGGCCACGCAGTTCGTCGGCATCTATGTCGCCTCCACGATCTTCATCGCCGCCTTCATGCGGGTGATGGACAAGCGCGCCTGGTGGAAGGTGGCGCTGATCAGCGTCGGGACGAGCGTCACGCTGTTCTGGCTGTTCGAGATCCAGTTCATGGTGCCGCTGCCGAAGGGGCCGCTCGAAGCCCTGCTCGGTTACTGATAACAGGAACGGAGACGCGGTCCATGGAAAATCTCGAAGCCCTGTTTCACGGGTTCGCCGTCGCGATGACCTGGTACAACGGTCTGATGATGCTGATCGGCCTGGTGCTGGGCATCGTCATCGGTGTGCTGCCGGGCCTGGGCGGGCCGAACGGCGTGGCCATCCTGCTGCCGCTGACGTTCACGATGCCGCCCACCTCGGCGATCATCATGCTGTCGTGTATCTACTGGGGGTCGCTCTTCGCCGGCGCCATCACCTCGATCCTGTTCAACATTCCGGGCGAGACCTCGGCGGTGGCGACCACCTTCGACGGCTATCCGCTGGCCCAGCAGGGCAGGGCGGGGGAGGCGCTCACGGCCTCGTTCACCGGATCGTTCATCGGCGCCTTCGTGGGTGTGCTGCTGATCACCTTCCTGGCGCCCCTGGTGTCGAGCTTCGCGCTCAAGTTCGGGCCGCCCGAGTTCTTTGCCGTCTTTCTGCTGACGTTCTGCAGTTTCGTCGGCGCCGATACCAAGACCCCTTTCAAGACCATCATCTCCATGATGCTCGGCTTCGGTTTGGCCGCCATCGGCATGGACACCGTCAGCGGCGAACTGCGCATGACCTTCGGCCTGTCGGAACTGCTGCGCGGCGTCGATTTCCTGGTGGTCGTGATCGGGCTGTTCGGCCTGGGCGAGATTCTGGTCACCATGGAAGAGGGTCTTGCGTTCGAAGGCAAGCACGCCAAGATCAACGCCAAGGTGGTCTGGCAAACCTGGAAACGGCTGCCCAAGTACTGGCTGACGCTGATCCGCAGCTCCGTCGTCGGTTGCTGGATGGGCATCACGCCCGGCGGTGCCACCGCCGCCTCGTTCATGGGTTACGGCATCGCGAAGCGCTTTTCTCCCGACAGCGACAAATTCGGCAGCGGCCAGATCGAAGGCGTTATCGCGCCGGAGACCGCCGCGCACGCCGCCGGGACCGCGGCCTTGCTGCCGATGCTGGCGCTGGGCATTCCCGGCTCGGCCACCGCGGCGGTGCTGCTGGGCGGGTTGATGATCTGGGGCCTGCAGCCCGGGCCGCTGCTGTTTGTCGAACAGAAGGACTTCGTCTGGGGCCTGATCGCCAGCATGTACCTGGGCAATCTGGCGGGCCTGTTCATCGTCCTGAGCACCGTGCCGCTGTTCGCGGCGATCCTGCGTATCCCGTTCTCGATCATCGCCCCGATCATCATCGTGGTCTGCGCCATCGGCGCCTATGCGGTGCATGGCGCCATGCTCGACGTCTGGTTCATGGTCTTGTTCGGCATCGCCGGTTACATCCTCAAGAAGCTCGAGTATCCGCTGGCGCCACTGGTGCTGGCGGTGGTGCTGGGCGACAAGATGGAGTCCGCCTTTCGCCAATCGATGATCGGCCCCACCGGCGGACTGGCCATCTTCTGGTCGAACCCGCTGGTCGGCACGATCACGACGCTGGCACTGCTCTTGCTGTTCTGGCCGGCGCTGGTCTTTGTCTGGCGCAGGCTGATCGGCATTCTGGGCGGCGGCCCGGTCAAGGCGCCGCGATGATGAGTGCGAACACCGGAACAGTCCGGCTCGCGATAGACGGTGCAATCGCATCGGTGGTGTTCGACCGGCCCGCGGCGCGCAACGCGATGACCTGGACCATGTACCAGGAGCTGGGCGCCATCTGCGACCGGATCCATGGCGAGCCGTCGGTGCGCGTGGTGTCGTTGCGTGGCGCCGGTGGCGAAGCCTTCGTGGCCGGCACCGACATCGAGCAGTTCAAGGCGTTCCGCGACGGCCAGGCCGGCGTGGACTATGAGCGCAGCATCGACGAGGCCATGGCCCGGCTGGAAGGCCTGCCGGTGGCCACGGTGGCGGTGATCGAGGGCTGGTGCGTGGGCGGCGGCCTGGCCATCGCCACCGCGTGCGACGTCCGCATCGCCACGCCGTCGGCACGGATGGGCGTGCCGATCGCCAGGACGCTCGGCAATTGCCTGTCGATGGGCAGCATCGCCCGGCTGGTGGCCGCGTTCGGCCGCCCTCGTGTGCAGCGGATGTTGATCGCGGCCGAGATTCTCAACGCCGGTGAGGCCTTGGGTTGCGGTTACCTGACCGAGGTGGTGGCCGCCGACGCGATCGATGCCACCGCTGCCAGCCTGTGCCAGCGCCTGGCGACGCTGGCCCCGGTGACCCAGGCGGTGAGCAAGGAGGGCCTGCGCCGCTTGCTGCTGAACAATTTGCCCGATGCGCAGGACCTGATCATGCGCACCTACGGCAGCGAGGATTTCCGCGAAGGCGTACAAGCCTTCAGCGAAAAGCGGCCACCGGTCTGGCGCGGCCGGTAATTCCACGCGCCGGGCAAGCGAGAGCCGCGACCGGCGAGCCCACCGTTATGGCGTGCAGGTCGATGTAACAACCCGTACTGGTCCTACAGACACGGAGGCAATGGCGATGAAGTATTCACTATCCGCCTCTTCTTCGTGTCACAGGGTCCGAACGTCATGCGCCTGCCCGCGGGATTTCCTCACTTGCTTTGCCTGTTGGCGGCTTGCCTGTCGCCGCAGCTCGCGTTGGCGGAAAAGCAGACCGTGTGCACCATCACAGTCAATTCCCCCGACGAACAGGAATCGTTCCGCCGCTTCCTGCCCGCTTCGAAGTACCAGTTTGTCGAACTCGTCGAGCGCCACCGCCCCGATTGGCTGGCCTCGGCCTGCCAGCAGCGCGTCTCCTGCGATGTGCTCGTGATTTCCGGTCACTACGGCGCCGGCAACGAGTTCTTTTCGGATGCACTGGAGGCGCGCGAATTCCTGCCCATCGCCGAACTCGAACGCGTGTCCTGCTCGGATTCCTGTCCGAGCCTGTTTTCCAGGCTGAAGGAGGTCTATCTCTTCGGCTGCAACACGTTGAATCCGCAGGCGCAACACAGCGCCTCGGCGGAGATCGCACGCAGTCTCGTGCGCGATGGGCGTTCGCCGGTGGAGGCCGGGCGGCTCGCGCGATTGTTGAGTGCGGGGCACGGCGAAAGCAGCCGCGACCGGATGCGGATGGTGTTCAAGGACGTTCCGGTGATCTACGGCTTTTCAGCGGCAGCGCCGTTGGGCCCGACGGCCGCCTCCACGCTCAACCGCTATTTCCAGGCTACCGGCGCGAAAGACGTGGGCACCGGCCGCGCCAGCAGCCGACTGCTGTCGAGCTTCGCGCCCAACGGGATGACGGTGGCCCAGGGCATGACCGACGCGGATCCGCACGCCGCCGTGCGGCAGGACATGTGCCGGTTTGCCGATGACCGGTTGTCGAACGTGGAAAAACTGCGCTTCGTCCATGAGCTACTGCAAAGACCGACGGCGGAAGCCAGGATGTTTCTCGACCGCATCGAAAGATACACGGCGGGGCTCGACGCGAGCGAGCGGCAGGCGCCGGAGGTGGCGCAGGAGCTCGATGCCATCGGGCACGACGCTGGCGCCCGCGGACGCTATCTCGCTTTCGCGCGCGACGCCGATCAACCCGCGGTACGGGCACGCATGCTGAATCTCGCGCACGACCTGGGCTGGTTGTCGGCCGACCAACGGCGCGATGAGCTGGTGCGGATGATGAGCGACTTGCTGGCCCACGACGAGATCGCCGGCACCGAGGTGGACCTGGCATGCACGCTCAACAAGGAGCACGACCTCGATGGCGTGCAGGGCCAGTTCGCCTCAGCGGCGGGCGGGGTCGATGACGTGGGGCACGCCGCCGTTCGCGCCTGCATGGGCAGCGCCGAGGGCCATGTGCGCACGCTGCAGGGGCTGGTCAGCCCGTCCGACGCCGATGTCCGGATCGCCCAGACCTATCTTCATCACCGGCCGATCACCGACGTCGGCGAACTGCGAGCAGTCATCGCGGCCATCGTCCGCATGAACGGGTCCGAGGCGCAAGTGCGCGCGCTGGATGCACTGGCACAGCACTATCTGTCCGATCGCGAAAGCCTGGACATGCTGGCGACGCTTTTTTCGCAGACGCCATCATGGCCCGTCCAGAACGCGATTGCGGGCATACTGATTCGCTCGGACGTCCGGTCGATCGACAGCCAGGAGCTTCTGCTCACGCTGCGCGAGCGCCGCCACAAGCCCCCCTCGGGTGACAACATGGTCGACGCTCTGATCAGTCGGCTGCAACTGCCCTGAGCACCCGGGCGAGTCCGGGGCGAACTTGCACCGGGTTACATATCGCTGTGAAGCGCCGAGCTGTGCAATACTGGCTGCCCAGCCGCGTCGAGTTGTCCTGCCCATGCCCCTCCTGTCCCTGTCCGCCTTCAGCAGACTGGCCGTCCTCGCCGCGTGCGTCGCCGCGGCGTGCCCGTTCGATGCGAGCGCCGCTCCGAAGACGGTGTGCACGATCACGGTGAACTCGCCGGACGAAAAGGAGACCTTCCAGCGGAATCTGCCGCCTGGCGAATACCGGTTCGTCGAGCTGGTGGAGCGCGGCCGGCCGGACTGGCTGGCCTCCGCCTGTCAGCAGCGCGTTTCCTGCGACGCGCTCATCATTTCCGGCCACTTCGACGGCGGCACCGAGTTCTATACCGATCGCCTCGACGCCAGCGAGTACCTGTCAGTGGAGGAGATGGAGCGCGCTTCGTGCAGCGACTCCTGTCCCGGCGTGTTTTCGCAGCTCAAGGAAGTCTATCTGTTCGGCTGCAACACCTTGAAACCGGAGCCCCAGCACAGTGCGTCGGCGGAGATCGAGCGCAGCCTCCTGCGCTCGGGCCACTCTGCGTCGGACGCCGTACGGCTATCGGGCCTTTTGAGCGAGCGGCACGGCGAAAGCAATCGCGACCGTATGCGGCACATCTTCAGGAACGTGCCGGTACTCTACGGTTTTTCGTCGAAGGCGCCGCTTGGCCGCTCCGCGGCGCCGCTGCTGGATCGCTATTTTCAATCGGCCCCACCGGGCGAGGTCGGGGGCGGCCGCGTGAGCGCGAGGCTGCTAGGCCTTTTCGCCCCAAGCTCAATGACCGTCGCGGCCGGCCTGACCGACGCGGATCCGCAGGCGGACTTCCGCAGCGACGTCTGCCACTTCGTGGACGATCGACTCTCGGATGCACAGAAGGTCGGCTTCATGCACGAGCTGCTGCAGCGCGATATGGCCGAAGTGCGCATGTATCTCGAGCATCTCGAGAGCTACTCGGCCTCGATTGGACCGGCGCAGCGGCTTGCACCGGAGACGGCCGCAGCGCTCGCCGCGATCGCGGGCGACAGCGCCGCGCGCGAACGCTATCTCACCTTTGCGCGCGACGCCGACCAGCCGGCGGTCCGCACCCGAATGATGGCGCTGGCGCGCAGCCTTGGATGGCTGTCGCCCGCGCAGGAGCGTGCGGAATTCATGCGGATGATCGCGGATCAGATGGCGCGCGATCGCCTGGGCAGGGATGAGGTGGAGCTGGCTTGCACCCGCGACCAGGGCCCCGAGCCGGGCCTCGCACTGCAAGGGTTGGGCGCGGCCGCAGCACAGTCGGGCAACGTGGCGCAGGCCGCCGTGCTGGCCTGTCTCGGAAGCGCCGAGGCGCACGCGCGCGTCGTTCATGCACTCACGAGCGCCAACGCAGACGATGTCGCGATCGCACAGGTCTACCTGCGCCGGCGGCCACTGGCCGACGTCGGCGAACTGCGCGCCGTCACATCGGCTATCGCACGCATGCCCGCATCCGACGCCCAGGTGCGGGCCCTGAACACGCTGGCTCAGCAACGCCTGGCCGACCCGGAGAGCCTGCGGGAAATCACCCGCCTCTTCCCGCTGGCCCGGTCGGTCGATGTGCAGCGCGCGATCGCCGGCATTCTGATCCGGTCCGACTATCGCGTGCTGGGGCGGTCCGACCTGGCACGTTCGCTGCGGCAGCACCGCCTCAAGTCGCCGGACGGCAACGACGTGATCGACGCGCTGATTCGCGTGCTCCAGGCTAGCTAGCTAGCTGGCTAGCGGCGACGACGCGTGCCCGCACTGCGGGAGCGTCGGCACTTTGGCCGGCAGGAACTGCCCGGAGCGCCAGGGCCGCGGCACCCAGCACCGCGCATCCGGACGGCTGCTACTTCGACGCGTCGACTGGCGACAGGTAAAGGTCAAAGGAAGTATTCCGCGCCAGGGTCAGGGTATAGCCCCTTCGCACGTTCCCGTGACGCGCCGTGACTTGATAAGTGCCGGGCGGCAGGGGCAAGTCAATCAAGGAAGTCGCGTCATCGAGCGACAGCATTCTGTTGCCGCCCATATCCTCGACGAAAACCTGGATCGGCTCGCGATCCTTCCGGAGCGAATGCTTCAGGCCCATCGCACGGCAGGCCAACGCCAGGATCGACCGGATTGTCCCCACGGCGTCCCCTGTGTGGATGAGGAGGCGGGCCGAGGCGATTGCCGCAACTCTGCCATCCTGGCACGAGCTCATTGCGAAGGGCTCCTGGTTCAGCCGTCGACCAGTGTCAGGTTGTCAGCGCTTTCCAGTTTCGGTTGACGCCTTTTGCTGCGTTCCAGCAGGAGCGCCACCAGCAGTGCGCCTGCGGCGGACGCCGCCAGCTGCGGCGAGTTCGACAGCATTTGTGCCAGTCCATCGACCGCTTCCACGCTGACCTGTTGCGCATGCTCTACCAGTGCCACGACATCGCTTGCGTGAACGCCTGAGAGCTCCTCGAGCTGAATGTGCATCTGGCTCCAGCCGCTGCGAAACCGGATGCTCGCAAACACCCCGTGGGCTACGGCAACCAGCGACAGCACCCCCAATGGCCGAAGCAACTGCTCCAGGATGTGGCGGCGTTCCGTTGGTGGCGCAATCTCATAGACCTGGGCCACCAGTTCGGGGATGGCCGCTGGCTGCGGCGGGGTGAGGCGTTCGTCTTGCGGGGGTAAAGCTGAGGTCATGGATCCGGTTCCTTCCGTTGAGGCGCACCGCACGATGCGAGCCAGGATCTTCAATCGCGAAACGGTGCTGCCGTGTGTCGGCAGCAGCGCGAAGCGTTGCATCTGAAATGGAGCAGCACGCCGGCGCGTCGGCGCGGTCAGCGCAAGAGTTCTGCCAGCGCTCGCGCGAGCTCGGTTCGTTGCAGAGGTTTGCTGAGCAGTCGCGTAACGCCGGCTTCCGCTGCGCGAGACGCCAGCTGGGCGCCCCCGTAACCCGTCACCAGGAGGACGGGAAGATCCGGCCGGGTGGCCCGCAATTCGCGGGTCAGCTGGGTACCGGTCAAGACGGGCATAACCTCATCCGTGATGACGGCGGCGTAACGGTTCCCGTTCCCGCGCAAGGCTTGCAGGGCCGCGACCGGGTCGGCATACCCCTCGGGGTCGTAGCCCAGCCCCTTGAGCATCTCCGTGGCCATGGCCACCAGGGCCGGATCGTCGTCCACCACCAGCACGGGCTGGCCGGCCCCACGTGGCGCCGTCTTGGTCATGGGCACTGCCGGGCCGACGGGATCGTTGCACTCGGGAAGGTAGAGCGTGAAGCAGGCACCCCGTCCGGGTGCACCCTGGACATCGATCGCCCCGCTGAATTCGGCTACCACGCCATGGACGACGGCAAGGCCGAGCCCGGTGCCCGACTGCTCGCCACGCGTGGTGAAGAAGGGCTCGAAGAGGCGTTCCATGACCTCCGGCGTCATGCCGGTGCCTTCGTCCTGCACCGCCAGCTCGAGGTAATCTCCCGCCTCCAGGCGGCTGTGCGACAGCACTCGCGGCGCCGCGACATGCACCCGCGCCATCCGCACGCTCAACCGGCCTGCGCCCGGCATGGCCTGCATCGCGTTGGTGCAAAGATTCATGACCGCTTCGAAAACCTGGGCAGGGTCACCGCGCAGCCGGGCGCCCGGGGCGTCGAGCGCCCGCTCCAGCACAACGCCGCTTCGCAGGGACACGCTGATCAGGGCAAGGACTTCCTCGACGATCGGTTCCAGCTCGAAAACGAGGGACACCCGCGCGCCGCCTCGGCTGAAGGCCATGATGCGCTCGATGAGGGTCCTGCCGCGTACCGCCGCCTGGAGCACCTTGCCGATCTGACGCTCCTGGGCGCTGCCCTTGGCTGCAGAGTCTTGCGCCATTTCGCCAAAGCCGACGATCGCCGCGAGCACATTGTTGAAGTCATGTGCGACGCCACCCGCAAGCGTGCCCAGCGCTTCCAGTTTGCTGGCGCGTGAGAGCTGCGATTGCAGCGCCCTCTGGGCCTGGTCGCGGTGACGGTCGGCACGGCGCACCTGCAAAGCCGAGCCGGCCAGAACCGCCAGCAGCAACGCGATCCCCGCCGTGGTCAGCTGTGCGGTCTGGCGCCAGCCGGACAGGGCAGCGTCCAGATTGCGCGTCAGAATCACCTTCAAGCCAAAACGCTGAACCTCGCGAATCTCAATGAGGCGCTGCTTCCCATCGCGGAACCGCCCCAGCTCCTGGGGCTGGCCGCTCGCCGGCGGTTCGGCCAGGCGTGCCGCATCGGCGTTCGGCAACTTGCCGGCAGCGCCGGCCAGGCGCACGCCGTCGCTGCGGAACACCGCCATGCGGGCATCGGACGCCGGCGTGGCCACGGAAAACGCGCCCAAAAGAGCATTGGCCGGTATGGCGGCGAAAATCCATCCGCCCCCGGTTCCGACAGACGGGTCGGAAAGCCGCATGGCCACCGCAATGAAGGTCGCGTGGCTTTGCCCGTCGCTGAAGGGACTGCTGATGGCGATCGAGTCATCACCAAGCCGGCCGAGGGCCGGCAGGAACGACGCAGCCGTCGGCGCGGGGCTCTTGTCCGACGCCGACAGGACACGATATCCGGAATCAACCAGCCAAAGCTTGTCCACCAGCGGCATCAAATAGGCACGGGTTTGCAGGGCGCGCGTGGCCTGCGCGCCGCTCACCGGCAAACGGTCTTCCTGCAACTCGATCTTCATGGCCTGCAGGCCTTCTTGCGCATCCTGCAAACCACGGTCGATTTCATCGGTCAACGCAATCGAAAGCAGGGTGAGCTCGCGCTGTTGCGCTGCCATCGCCGAGTTCCGCAGGTGCCACAATGCGGCCACGGCGACCAGGACCAATGCGATCACCGGCGCAATCACCAGCGTCCATCGCCCCGCCGTGCCGACCGTCCGCTCGTTCATGTCCAGGTTCACAATGCGAATCTGCCTTTGGTCAGTACCGGCGCTTCATGCCGTTGGGCCCGTCCGGTCCCGCGCCATGCAGACCCGGCCGAGGATAGCAGCTGGGCAGGGGCGGGAACTTCAGGCAGCCTGGGGTTGTCCATGAATCCAAGCTCGACATCAAGTGCCGCGAGCGGGACGCGTCCTTTGGGACTTTCGCAACCTGCTGCCGCGGCGCTGCCCATCATCTGATAACCCGGCACACCATGACCACCTC
>JAAOZX010000212.1 GCA_012274225.1 Comamonadaceae bacterium
GAGCAGATCTCCTGGGGTAAGTTCAGTCGCTTTCCGTGCACCGTCGCCGGATCTACGCTTCGCATCCTTGATGGATATGGACTTCGCGGTAAGTCGCCCGCTCGTCCGACGCTCGCGCCTTGTACCCGGTTCTTGTCCATCGACTCGCACGTTTGCTCGACGCTTCCTTCAGACCTCGCCTCGCGGCGACAGCCCTTGCGTTCTCGCTAACCCTTCACCTCCATCAGGTTGGGTAGAGGACTTTCACCTCCAAGCTACTGAACATGCCCAGCACACGACTAAACCGCTCGCGCGGTAGGGCCCTGCTGCGGGCGACACGGCCAATGGGATAGCGCGGCGGGGCGTCCTGTCTTGAGATGAGGGGTTCGCAACCTTCATCAAGACAGGAGCATCCCCCATGACCGATGAGGCCACAAGCCCGCTGCGGCAACGCATGATCGAAGACATGACGATCCGCAAGTTAACGCTGAAGACTCAGCATGACTACGTGCAGCGGGTCAAGAACTTCGCCACCTTCCTCGGCCGCTCGCCCGATACTGCGAGCTTCGAGGACGTGCGTCGCTATCAACTTCATCTGGTAGCCAGTGGCGCCGGCGTTCCGACCCTCAACCAAAGCGTCTCGACACTGCGGTTCTTTTTCAGGATCACGCTTGGGCGCGCCGACATCGTGAACCACACTCAGTTCATCCACGAACCACGCAAGCTGCCGGTGGTCCTGAGCCCGGAGGAAGTCGCACGTTTTCTCGATGCGGCGCCAGGGCTCAAATACAAGGCGGCATTGAGTGTGGCCTATGGGGCCGGCTTGCGCGTGTCCGAGGTAGTTGCGCTGAAGGTATCCGACATCGACAGCAAGCGCATGGTGATCCGGATCGAGCAGGGCAAGGGCCACAAAGATCGCTACGTGATGCTGTCGCCGCATCTGCTCGAGCTGTTGCGCGCCTGGTACAAGGCGGCACGCCCCCAGGGCTGGCTGTTTCCCGGAATGAACCCGGTCAACCCAATGTCGGCGCGCCAGCTCAGGCGCGCCTGCGATACCGCCACCCAGATGGCCGAGATCGACAAGCCAGTTTCCCCGCACACCCTTCGTCACAGCTTTGCGACGCATCTGCTGGAGCAGAACACCGATATCAGGGTGATCCAGGTCTTGTTGGGGCACGCCAAGCTCGACACCACGGCGCTGTATACCCGTGTCGCCACCAAGACCATTCGGGAGATCATGAGCCCGCTCGATCGCATCACGGCCAAGCTCAAGGAGGCCACTGAGCCGCCCGCCTGACGCGAGCCCGCTCGTGTCGCGTCCATCGCTGGAGGTCGCGGGCATCTTCCGCAGCCACGGCCCGGCATGGCGCCGGGCCAATGCCGGCCATGTCAGCCTCGGCCAATTGAAGGTGATGTCGGCGATCGAGAACTGCCGCACGGCGGCGCTTGGCGGTCATGTCGCGCGCTGCGAGAAGTGCGCGCACAGCCAGATCTCGTACAATTCCTGCCGCAACCGGCATTGCCCGAAGTGCCAGGGCGCGGCGGCAAAGGACTGGCTGGCGGCGCGCGAGGCCGATCTGCTGCCGGTGCCGTACTATCACGTGGTGTTCACATTGCCGGCGGCCATCGCCGACATTGCCTACCAGAACAAGGCCGTCATCTACGACCTGCTGTTCAAAGCCTCGGCCGAGACCCTGACCATCATCGCGGCTGACCCAAAACATCTCGGCGCTCGCATTGGCATCACTTCGGTCCTCCATACCTGGGGCTCGGCGATGACCCATCACCCGCACGTCCACATGATCGTGCCGGGCGGCGGCATCTCGCTCGACGGTGAGCGCTGGGTAGCGTGCCGCTCCGGCTTCTTCCTGCCGGTGCGCGTGCTCTCGCGCCTGTTCCGACGGCTGTTCCTGGAGAGGCTCCTCACCGCCCACCAGGCCGGCCGACTGAAGTTCTTCGGCGATCACGCCGCTCTCGCCAACGCGCCAGCGTTCGTGGCCTATCTGGCACCGCTACGCCGAGCCGAATGGGTGGTCTATGCCAAGCGCCCGTTCGGCGGACCACAGGCCGTGCTGGCTTATCTGTCGCGCTATACCCATCGCGTCGCCATCGCCAACAGCCGGCTGATCGCCTGCGACCGCGGTGCTGTCACTTTCCGATGGAAAGACTATCGTGCCGAAGGCCGTGATCGTCAAAAGGTCATGACACTCGCTACCGCCGAGTTCATCCGCAGATTCCTGATCCACGTCCTGCCGTCCGGCTTTCACCGCATCCGTCACTATGGTCTGCTCGCGAGCGGCACCCGCGCCGACAATATCGCCCGCGCGCGTGAACTGTTGGTCGTTTCAAAATCTGAAGGCCAGCCCACCGCTGACGCCGTCGATTCCGGCAAGCCGACTTGTCCATGCTGCGGCGGCCGCATGATCATCATCGAGGTCTTTGAGCGCGGTGCAACGCCACGGCATCGGCCGACCGATCCACCCATCGCAATTAGGGTCGACACCTCATGACCGCGTCACATCCCCGCAAATCCGATCGTCACACTCGCTGCCTCTCGACCGGCCACGGCAGAGCGCGTCCAGACATCCGCCTGTCGTCTCAAATCGTCCGACAACTTACCGAGTTCGACGCTACCCGCCGCTCATCCAGCAGCCGTTCCACCATCCATCGGCTTGCTGGAGCGCCTCGACTCCATTCACCCACC
>JAAOZX010000213.1 GCA_012274225.1 Comamonadaceae bacterium
GCAGGCGATCTCGCCTCTGTTTGCTATGAGGATTTTGTTGAACATGTCAGACCTTGATTAAATGCAGGACGCAAGAATTCCCGAATTCAGGACGCAAAAGACGCAAAAGAGCGCAGAAGACGCAAAAGGAATCCATCAATTCTTTGATTTGGTTTCGGTATTCTTTTGCGCTTTTTGCGTACTTTTGCGTCCTCTGCGTCCGGTATTTCGGTATTTCGGTTTTCGACATCCCGGCAACCCAAATTCATGACGTCATCCTCCGCCCCTCGAGAAAGTCGCGCAGCCGGCGCGCGACCAGGCGCAGGAACTTGAACAGCACCACCAGCAGCACGCCGGCGAGGATCAGCGTCAGCACCAGCGCGACGGCGAACAGCGCCGGATGGGTGGCCGACAACCACAGCATGAACACCACGAAGCCATCCTCCAGCAGCGACACGCCCAGGTTGGAAAACGGCTCGGGCGAGGTGTTCACGGCCGCGCGCGTGGTCAGTTTGGCCGCGTGACTGGTCGCCGCCAGGCTGCCGCCCAGCAGCGCGGCGATCCAGCCCATGGCCTGGTTGTCGGCGCCCAGCGCGCCGGCTGCGAGCGCAGCGCCCGCCGGGATGCGGATCAGGGTGTGGACCATGTCCCAGACGGTGTCGACATAGGGAATCTTGTCGGCGAAGAATTCGGTCAACGCCATGAAGGCGCTGGCCGTCAGCACGCCCGGATGCTGCAGCACCTGCAGACCGTGCGGCAGGTCGATCCAGCCCATGTAGCCGGCGATGCCGACCAGGAACACGGCGGCATACAGGCGCACCCCACTGGCCCAGCCCAGGGCCGCGGCCAGTGCCAGCAGTTGCGGCGTATCGATCAGGTGGCGCCACGCATCCATCTCATTCACCCTTGGGCAACCAGTCGGGCCGGCGCTTGCCCAGGAAGGCCTGGATGCCCTCGCGCCCTTCATCGCTGACGCGGATGTCGGCGATGTTCTGCACGGTGCGGTCGATCAGCAACGGCGTGATGTTGCGGCCACCGACGCCCTGCACCAGTTCCTTGCAGGCTTTGACCGCTGCCGGTCCGGCCTGCACCAGGGCCTGGGCCAATTCGCCGACCTTGGCGTCGAGCCGGTCGGCCGTCACCACCTCGTGCACGAAGCCGACGCGCAAGGCCTCCGCCGCACTGAAACGTTCGGCCGTCAGGAAATAGCGATGGGCCGCCCGCTCGCCCATGGCCCGGATCACATAGGGGCTGATGGTGGCCGGGATCAGGCCGAGCTTGACCTCGCTCAGGCAGTACCAGGCCGTATCGACCGACACCGCGATATCGCATGCCGCGACCAGGCCGGTGCCGCCGGCATAGACATCGCCCTGCACGCGCGCGATGGTCGGCTTGGGGCAGCGATACAGCACGCGCAACATGTTGGCCAGCGCCGCGGCGTCCGCCAGGTTCTCGTCGCGCGTGTAGCCCGCCATGCGCTTCATCCAGTTGAGGTCGGCGCCGGCGCAGAAAGCCGTGCCGTTACCCGCCAGCACGATGCAGCGCACCTCGGCGCGTTCGCCCAGCTCCGAGAAGACCGCCGTCATCTCCGCGATGACCTCGTCGTTGAAGGCGTTGCGCACTTCAGGCCGGTTCAACGTGACCGTGGTGACGCCGGCGTCGAAGCGCAAATCCAGATGTTTCATGGGGGCAATCCTCTTCAATAGCGCTTGGCTACTTCTTCCAGCATCACCTCGGTGGCGCCACCGCCAATGGCCAGCACCCGCGCGTCGCGCCAGAGCCGCTCGATAGCCGTCTCGCGGATGTAGCCCATGCCGCCGTGGAACTGCTGGCAGGTCTGCACCACTTCGTTGACCAGTTCTCCGGTCAGCGCCTTGAGCATGGACACATCCTGCACGATGTCGTGGCCCTGCGTGACGCGCCATGCACAGTGATACATGAATTGCCGCGCGGCACGGGTCTTGGCGTCGAGCATCGACAGCCGCTGGCGGATGGTCTGCTGGCTCCACAACGGCTCGCCGAAGGCCGTCCGCTGGCGCACATAGTCGAGCGTGATCTTCAGCGCCTGCTGGCAATGGCCCACCGCCATCGCGCCCAGCGCGATGCGCTCGGTCTGGAAATTCCGCATCACCGAATAGAAACCCTTGCCCTCCTCGCCCAGCAAGTTGGATTCGGGGATGCGCACGTTGTCGAGGACCAGTTCGGCCGTGTCCGACGACAGCCAGCCGGTCTTCTTCAGCGCGCGGCCGACCGTGAACCCGGGCGTGCCCTTTTCGACGATGAACATCGACATGTCGCGCTTGCCCTCGCCGGTCTTGGCCGCGATGAAGTACAGGTTGGCGTGCACGCCGTTGGTGATGAACATCTTGGTGCCGTTGAGCACCCATTCATTGCCGGCGCGCCGAGCCGTCGTGCGGATGCCCGCCACGTCCGACCCTGCGCCCGGCTCGGTGATGCCGACCGCGGTGATCAGTTCGCCGGAGATCACCCTGGGCAGGTACTTGCGCTTTTGCTCCGGGGTGCCGGCGTGATGCAGATGCGGACTGGCCATGTCGGTGTGGACCAGCACCGTGATGATGAAGCCGGCGAAGGTCGATTGCGACAGCGCTTCGGCGAACACCAGGTTGGTGAGCGCGTCGGCCTCGGCCCCGCCATACGCACTTTCGTACATCAGGCCGAACAGGCCGGCCTGGCCCATGCGCCGCAGCACGTCGCGCGGCACGCAGCCCTGCTCTTCCCAGGCGGCGGCGCAGGGCTCGACTTCCTTGGCGATGAAGCGCGCGACCTGGTCGCGCAGGGTCTCGTGCTCGGGGGTGGTGTAGATCGATTCCTGCATGGGTTTACTCGGGCTACATCCGGAACACGCCGAACTTCGGCTCGGGAATCGGCGCATTCAGCGTGGCCGACAAACCAAGCGCCAGCACGCGCCGGGTGTCGGCAGGGTCGATCACCCCGTCGTCCCACAGCCGGCCCGTGGCGTAGTAAGGATGGCCCTGCACCTCGTATTGCTGGCGGATGTTGTTCTTGAAGACTTCCTCGTCCTGCGCGCTCCATTGCGCGCCCCTCAGCTCCATGC
>JAAOZX010000214.1 GCA_012274225.1 Comamonadaceae bacterium
CCGGCGCGGTGGCGCTGGCCACCGTGGCCGTCCAGGGCGGCTTTCATTTCCCCACCGCGCCGCCCGGCTGGTGGGGCCTGGCGGCGCTCACTTTTCTCTACGGAACCGCGTTCACCATCATGTTCACCGTGTTGCCCAAGCTGGGCGTGGTCGGCAACTCGGCCATCATGAACGTGGAGCCGGTGTTCGCGCTGGTCCTGGGATGGTTGATCCTGGGGCAGTCCATCGCGCTGGTGCAAGTCGCCGGGGCACTGATCGTGGTCGGCGCGGTGATGGTGCTGGGGATGCGGAAGCGCTAATCGGGAACAGTAAAACAAACAACCGGACGCAGAAGACGCAGAAGAGCGCAAAAGGCGCAAAAGAAACCGAACAACCATTTTTTTGAATTCTTTTGCGTCTTCCGTTCCCTTTTGCGTCTTCTGCGTCCGGCTGTCCTGAATCAATCCACCATCACCGGCACCCGCTGCGCCACGGCGCACATCAACTCGTAGCCCACTGTGCCGGCGGACCGCGCCGGCTCGTCGATCGCCAGCACGGCGCCGTTGCCGGCCCGGCCCCACAACGTGACTTCGCTGCCGAAGCCGGCTTGCGGCAGCGGCGTCAGATCCACCGTGAGCATGTCCATGCTGACCCGCCCCACGATGCGGGTGCGCACGCCGTCCACCAGCACCGGCGTGCCCGTGCTGCAGTGGCGCGGGTAACCGTCGGCATAGCCGCAGGCCACCACACCGATGCGCATGGCTGCGTCGGTGCGAAAACTGGAGCCGTAGCCCACCGTGTCGCCAGGCGCGAGCTGCTGCACGCCGATGATGCGGGCCGCCAGCGTCATGGTCGGCTGCAACTGCCAGTGCGCGATGTCGTGGTCGGGAAAGTCAGGGGCGCTGCCGTACACGGCGATGCCGGGCCGGATCCAGTCACCCCGCACGGCCGCATCGTCGCCGAAACGCAGGCTGGCGGCGCTGTTGGCGAGCGTGCGCTCGCCGGGCAGGTCGTGCGTGGCGTCGGTAAACACCTGCAGCTGGCGCGCGATGCCCCGAGGACCGTCGGCGTCGCTGAAATGCGTCATCAGCGAAATCTCGTCGACCTGCGGCAGCGCGTCCAGGCGGGTCCAGGCCGCGCGATAGCGCTGCGGCGTGAAGCCCAGCCGGTTCATGCCCGAATTCATTTTCAGGAACACCCGGTGCGGCTGGTGCGTCTTGTGCATCGCCAGCATGTCGATCTGTTCGTCGCAATGCACCGTGTGCCACAGGTTCAGGCGCGAGCACAGCTCGAGGTCGCGCGCCTCGAACACGCCTTCCAGCAGCAGGATGGGCCCGCGCCAGCCCAGGTCGCGCACTCGCTGCCCTTCCTGCAGATCCAGCAGGCCGAAGCCGTCGGCGGCCCGCAGCCCGTGGAACGCCCGTTCGATGCCGTGGCCGTAGGCATTGGCCTTGACCACGCCCCAGACCTTGGCGTCGGGCGCGGCGCGGCGCACGCACCCCAGGTTGTGGCGCAGGGCGGCGGTATGGATGGTGGCCTGGATCGGGCGCGGCATGGCGGGCTTTTCGGAAGGACGTTGGAAGGATTTTGTCATTACCCAGCGTGATATAAACCCCTGGTCACACGGAGACACACCTGAACAGCGGCGCCCATCAGCCCGATTGATGCGTCGACAGACCAGCCAATGAAGCGCGGTTTTTACACCATCATGTCGGCCCAGTTTTTTTCGTCGTTGGCCGACAATGCATTGTTCGTGGCTGCGGTGGAATTGATCAAGTCCGGCGGCGGCGCCGAGTGGCAGCGCGCCGCGCTGGTGCCCATGTTCGCGCTGTTCTATGTGGTATTGGCGCCCTTCGTCGGCGCTTTCGCCGACGCGATGCCCAAGGGCAAGGTGATGTTCGCCAGCAACGCGATCAAGGTGGTCGGCTGCCTGCTGATGCTGTTCGGCCTGCACCCCTTGCTGGCCTATGCCGTGGTGGGGCTGGGCGCGGCTGCCTATTCGCCGGCCAAGTACGGCATCCTCACCGAACTGTTGCCGGCCTCGCAGCTGGTCAAGGCCAACGGCTGGATCGAGGGCCTGACCATCGCGTCGATCATCCTGGGCATCCTGCTGGGTGGCCAGCTGATTGGCCAGGTGGTGGCCGTCCGGATGCTGTCGTTCGACTTCCCGGTCATCGACACCGGCATCGACACGCCGCCCGAAGCCGCCATCTTCGTGCTGATCTTCATTTACGTCCTGGCCGCGTGGTTCAACACCCGCATCCCGCACACCGGGGTCGAGATGCGTCCCATGCCGAAGAACCCGCTGGAACTGGTGCCGGATTTCTGGACCTGCAACTCGCGCCTCTGGCGCGACAAGCTGGGCCAGATCTCGCTGGCGACCACCACGCTGATCTGGGGCGTCAGCGGCAACCTGCGCTACATCATCCTGGCCTGGAGCGCCGCGGCGCTGAGCTACAGCACCACCCAGGCTTCATCGCTGTCCGGCGTGGTGGCGCTGGGCACCGCCCTCGGCGCTGCCGTCGCGTCGTTGCGGATGCGGCTGGACATGGCCACCAGCGTGATGCCGCTGGGCATCCTCATGGGCGTGCTGGTGATCCTGATGAACTACATCGGCAACGTCTGGGTGGCCGCGCCGTTCCTGATCATGCTGGGCGCCATTGCCGGCTTCATGGTGGTGCCGATGAACGCGCTGCTGCAGCACCGCGGCCACAACCTGATGGGCGCGGGCCGCTCCATCGCCGTCCAGAACTTCAACGAGCAGGCCTGCATCCTGGGTCTGGGCGCCTTCTACAGCCTGTCGACCGGCATGGGCCTGTCGGCGTTCGGCGCAATCGCCTCGTTCGGCCTGTTGGTGGCCGGCTTCATGTGGCTGATCCAGCGCTGGCACCGCAGCAACTGCGTGAAGTACCGCGAGGAAGTGGACCACCTGCTGAGGATCGCCCGGCACGACAACGCGCATGGTTAGCCCGGCTCGGTCCCCGAGCCCGTCCGACCAGCCCGGCACCCTGCTGCCGGCCCTGGCGCTGCTGCTCAACGCTTTCGTCTGGGGCGTGTCCTGGTGGCCGTTTCGCCGGCTGCAAGAGGCCGGCCTGCATCCGCTGCTGGCAACGGCGCTGGTGTACCTGCTGTCGCTGCTGCTGCTGCTGGCCTTCCGGCCGCGGGCATGGCGACCTTTTGCCAACCAGCCCCTGCTGTGGCTGCTGGCGGCGGCGGCCGGGATGACCAACGTCGGCTTCAACTGGGCCGTCACGGTGGGCGACGTGGTGCGGGTGGTGCTGCTGTTCTATCTGATGCCGGCCTGGACCGTGGTGCTGGCATGGCCGCTGCTGGGGGAAAAGCCGACCCTGGTTTCGCTGTTGCGGGTGGCGCTGGCAATGGGTGGGGTCGCCATCGTGCTCAAGACCGGGGACTCGCCCTGGCCGGTACCCGAGAGCCTGGCCGACGGACTGGCGCTGGCCGGCGGCATGAGCTTCGCCCTGACCAACATCCTGCTGCGCAAGCTGCAACGAGTGGACGCGGCGCCGCGGGTGCTCGCCATGTTCTCGGGCGGTGCGGTCATGGCCGGGGCAACGGCCCTGCTGGGCATGGCGCTCGGCTTCGTACCGGTGCCGCCGCTACCGCAGGCCGGCTGGGGCCTGGGCTTGGCCCTGAGCCTGGGCTTCCTGGCCAGCAACGTGGCGCTGCAATATGGCGCGGCCCGGCTCGATGCCCACACCACCGCCCTTATCATGCTGTCCGAAGTGGTCTTCGCCAGCCTTTCCTCGGTGGCGCTGGGCGCCGCCGAGCTGCACCTGCGCACCGGGGTGGGTGGCGCGTTGATACTCGCGGCGGCGGCATGGTCAGCCTGGCCCACCGCTCCGGCCCGGCCGGCAACGCCCGCACAATGACCGCATGAGCGCTGCGCAGAACCGCGTCAAGCAAGCTGGCGCCCCCTCGGGGTCCGCGCCGGAACGTCATGCCTCGGCACGTGCACGGTGGAGGCGCGGAATTGGCCTCGCTCCACTGTACAGCTGCGCGCACGGCCGTTGCGCGAGTCCAGTGCAACCGCATTTGCGGTAAACGTGGGGGCCCAATGAGCACCATCTACGACTTCGAAGCGCGCCAGATGAACGGCACCACCGTGCCGCTGGAACGGTACCGGGGCAAGGCCTTGCTGATCGTCAACACGGCCAGCGCCTGCGGCTTCACGCCTCAGTTCGGTGGCCTGGAGGCCCTGCACGAGAAGTATGGCCAGCGCGGGCTCGCGGTGCTCGGCTTTCCCTGCAACCAGTTCGGCGGCCAGGACCCGGGCAGCAACGAGGAGATCGCGTCGTTCTGCCAGCTCAATTTCGGCGTGACCTTTCCGATGATGGCCAAGATCGACGTCAACGGGCCACAGGCCGATCCGCTCTTCAAGTGGATCACGGCCGAAGCGCCGGGCCTGCTGGGCAGCAGGGCCATCAAGTGGAATTTCACCAAATTCCTGGTCGGCAAGGACGGGCAGGTGATCAAGCGCTACGCCCCAACCGACAAGCCCGAGGACATGGCCAAGGACATCGAGGCGGCGCTGGCGGCTTGAGCGGCGCCCGGGCCGGTCGCGCCGGCCGGCAGGCTCAGGGGCGCAGCGCCTCGTCCAGCACCTC
>JAAOZX010000215.1 GCA_012274225.1 Comamonadaceae bacterium
AAGCAACTGGGCGTCGACCTCTCGCGGGGCAAGCGAGGGGGCTGATATATAATCGTCGGCTCTGGCCCGGTAGCTCAGTTGGTAGAGCAGCGGATTGAAAATCCGCGTGTCGGTGGTTCGATTCCGCCCCAGGCCACCAGCATTCATGCGCCCCAGCGCCCGATTCGGGTTCTGGGGCGTTTCCACAAATCGTGCTGGATTTCTACAGTTCGCCGAAGTCAGATCTTGTACTCAGTGGTCTCGCCATCCGGAGCACGCACAAAGAACTTCTTACCGGCCTCGGTCTCTTCAACTACGGCTTCATAAAGCCGGAGTGCACTTTTAACCACCTCCGCGTATGAGGTGGCTTCAGTCTTGCAGCGCAGCTCTTGCAACCGACCCACTGAACGCTCTGGCAAATCAATCGAGCTGCACTTGCCCTATCCAGCTCCAAAGGCCCTACTAGACGATGGTGTAACAGGTTACAGGGTGCCAGGTGACACTGGCATCACTTAAGCTGCTCATCCCCGGACGAGCAAGCGGCAAATTTCACCCCGGGCAGCGTTTATTTGTGACATTTTGGCTCCGTTCTGAAACTGGATTTCAGATCCAAAGCAACAAAGGAACGCTCATGTCCCCACCGGGGAAGATCCTGATCGTCGAGGACGACGATATTCTTGCAAGTAACCTGCAGGAGCACTTTCACCGCCACGGCTGGGAGACACGGATTGCCGGCACCGGCAAGGCCGCGGTGGCTGTAGCGATCGAGTTTCGTCCCGGGATCATCCTGCTCGATTACTCCCTGCCGGACATGAACGGCTTTGAGGTACTGGATGCCATCCGCAAGCACCATTGCTGCACCTGCATTCTGATGACCGGCCATCCCGAGGACGCGGTGCTCGACGATGCCAGGCGCTACTGTATTGCGCACCTCCTGGCCAAGCCGTTTTCGTTGAAGCAGCTGGATTCGGTGTTCTGGAGTCGCGCTGCCCAATACTGCGTCAAGTGCTTCTCGGAAGGAAACACGGCGGGCAGCCGTGAAATGATGAACGAAGCGGGGACTGATGGGCCTTTGGGACAGAGAGAGTCTTGATCTGGGCGTTACCTCTGCGGATGTGCTTTCGGCAAGAGGTGCGGAAATCGCGAATCCAAGCACTCATGCCACACAGGCGGTCAACGCAGGGGCTTAACTCGTTCGCCGACTCGCGCCCTGACGTAGTGCTAAGGAACCTTCCGAGAATTTGGGGCGGCGTAGTAAGACCCTTCGCCCTCCTCCGCTTGCTGGCCTGCGGTTCCGGGGACCGAGGCGAGGTGCCCGCCTACGTGAAGGTGCGCGATTGCTTGACAGTTCGGCCGCACCACGGGCGTTACTGTTGGGCCATGACCTTAGCAACCTCGATACTTCGCGCTTGGCAGCTTGCCAGTGACGAAGCGCACGTTCAAGAGCACGAGTTGGCCCGGAGATATTTGAGGGCACTGGAGGGGGGTGAACGGCCCCCTCTGCCTGAAGTTGAAGCAACACAGGGGGTGCGTCGCCACGCTGATGCCCTGTTTCGACTTGCCGTGGACACGATTGAGGGCAGAGTGCCTGCAGGCCGTTGGCATTAGGTTCTGCCCGTTTCTGACAGGTCCGCTCCAAACCGGCACATCGCATTGGCGCGCTAGCATGGGCTACTATTCGCGCCGAACTAGGCAATGAAGTCGCCTGCTGAAATGGTGCCCCTGGGCCCGTCTGGCACTGAACGCGGCAAGAGCCAACTCCAGCGCAGCTACATCGTCACGCCACTGGTCGGCGCTCTGGTGCGTCTGCTGGTTAGGCCGTGGACCGCATCACGGCGGTTGTAAGACGCACGCCATCGCAAACCCGCGTGGTGCGTGCGTGGGCACCGCCAATCGAACCAATAGGCTGCGGCACTCGCAAGCGCCGCTCGCTGCCGAGGACAACTCTTGAGCATCGTGCACAACATTTTTGTCATTTCGATGCAACAATTGAGTCTGAACCCCGCCTTGAATACGGTAAATTACCTACAAAGGGGTCAATTTGGCAGCAATCCGTGTTGGCATGGAATCTGCGAAGAATAGATGTCCGAACGTCTGAGGCAAGGACTTCCAGTGATCAAGAGTTCCGCGCAAAAGGGTTTCACGATTGTCGAGCTGATCGTCGTCGTGGCGATCATCGGCGTTTTGGCTTCCGTGGCTTTACCCCAGTTCCAGAACTTCGCGAAGCGCGCAAAGATGTCAGAGGTGATTCTTGCTGCAACCGCGTGTCGAACTCTCATCAGCGAGGTTTATCAGCTTTCGGGCCAGGATTCCGTAGCTGCAGGGGCGTGGGGCTGCGAGAGTTCAGCGTCGACTTCAAAGTACGTTGCCAGCGTTGAGACGGATGCCGACGGCAAGATCAGCGTTACCGCGCAGAATATCGGCCGCGGTATCGACGGCTATGTTGTCACTCTGGTTCCGGCCGATTCGGCGGGGGCCCTAACGTACACGCCCTACGGCACCGTCAAACGCTGGATTTGCGGGTCTACCGTATTGGGGACGTCGGTTCCGGACAAGTACCTGCCAGCCTCATGCCGTGGATTGTGATGTCCGATGACCGGGTCGTGCTGGCAGTCCGCAGGGCCTAGGTCCGGCAGCCGCCGCATCTTCCTGGCACTGCAGCTGACGGCAATCCCGTTCTACAACTTCCGGAATCAAGCTCCCGTCAGTAGGTCTCCAGGTGCAGGCGCCCCTCGCGCTTGAGCGCAGCGCCGACGCTGTCCCAGGCCAATCCGGCCTGGGTGGCGATCTCCTTCAGCGCGAGCACCACGCCGCCTTCCATCGACTTGAGTCCGCAGATGTAGAAGTGGCTGTCCGTATCCGCGAGCAGTTGCGCGAGGTCGGCTGCGCGTTCACGCATCGCGTCCTGCACGTACTTGCGCGGCTGCCCGGGCGTACGGCTGAAGGCCAGGTTGATGTCGATGAAGTCCTTGGGCAGGTTCTGCAGCGGCCCGAAGTACGGCAGCTCCTCCCGGGTGCGGGCGCCGAAGAACAGCATCAGCTTGCCGCTTTCGAACTTGCCCGAGGCGCGCAGGCGCCGCCGCCACTCGGTCATGGCGCGCATGGGCGCGCTGCCGGTGCCGGTGCAGATCATCACGATGTGGCTGCGCGGGTGGTTGGGCATCAGGAAGCTGTTGCCGAACGGGCCGATCACCTGCACCTTGTCGCCGACTGTCAGGTCGCACATGTAGTTGCTGGCCACGCCGCGCACCGGGTTGCCCTGATGGTCCTGCAGCACCCGCTTGACGGTCAGCGACAGGTTGTTGTAGCCGGGCCGCTCGCCGTTGCGCGGGCTGGCGATCGAATACTGCCGGGCGTGATGCGGCTTGCCCGCCGCGTCCACACCGGGCGGCAGGATGCCGATGGACTGGCCTTCCAGCACCGGGAACGGCATCGCGCCGAAGTCCAACATGATGTGGTGGGTGTCGTATTCGCGGCCGACCTCGGTCACGCGGAAGTTGCCCACCACGGTGGCGGTCACGGACTTCTCCGCGGCCTTGGGCCCGTAGAGGTTGATGTACGCATGCGCCGCCGACCAGGGCGGGGTCGTCGCGCCGTATTCCGCGGCCTTGAAGACGGCTTCGCCGCTCGCTGCGGCGGGCAGCGGCGGGGTGGCCGGCAGGTCGGCCGGCTGCTCGCCCGCCGGCACGCCCTGCTCGGCCAGCTGGTCGGTCGTCAGCTCGGCTGGAAGCTCGTCCCAGAGCAGTTGGGCTTCGGTGCTGTAGGCCAGCACGCGCGGCATGGTGCGCCAGTTGTCGATCGAGCCGGTGGGGCAGGGCGGTATGCACGCCATGCAGAGGTTGCACTTGCTGGCATCGACCACATAGTTGCGCGAGTCGTGCGTGATCGCCTGCACCGGGCAGGTGGCCTCGCAGGTGTTGCAGCGGATGCAGATCTCGGGGTCGATCAGGTGCTGCCGGATCACCCCCGCTTCAACAACGGCGTTCATCGTCGTTACGCAAAGCGGACGTAGTCGAAATCGATCGGCTGGCGGTTGATGCCCATCACCGGCGGCGCGATCCAGTTGGCGAACTTGCCCGGCTCGACCACCCGGCCCATCAGGCTGGCGACATACGCGCGGTCGCCGCCGCTGGGCAGCCACTGGTCCACATTGGCATTCCATTCCGATTCGGACACCACGCGGCCGTCGGGCGAGACCTTCACCCCGGCCAAGGCGCCGATGTTGCGGTGGAAGGCCTTGTGCGGGGTCTTCAGCCGGAACGGGATGCCGGCCTTCTCGATCACCTTGTTCCAGCGCTCGACGCCGGCGATCGAGTCCTTGATGTAGTCGTCGCGCAGCACTTCGTTGAGGGCGTTGAGCATGGGCACTTCGCGCTCGACGATCTGGCTGCCCTGCACCGCCAGCACCTTGTAGGTCTGGCCCTTGAGCACGTGGTCGTCCACCCGCCTGCCTTCCTCGAAGCGGCCCTTCAGGCCGGTGCTGTAGAAGGTGGCGGCGTTGCTGGACTCGTCGGCACCGAACAGGTCGATGGTCACGCTGAAGTGGAAGTTCAGGTAGCGCTGGAGGGTCGGCAGGTCGATCACGCCGGCCGCGCGCAGCTTGGCGGGGTCGTCGGTCTTGAGCTCGTTCATGGCCGCGCAGGTGCGCTGGATGATGCGCGAGATGCCGGACTCGCCCACGAACATGTGGTGCGCTTCCTCGGTCAGCATGAACTTGGTGGTGCGGGCCAGCGGGTCGAACGAGCTCTCGGCCAGCGCACACAGCTGGAACTTGCCGTCGCGGTCGGTGAAATAGGTGAACATGAAGAACGACAGCCAGTCGGGCGTTTCCTCGTTGAACGCCTGCAGGATGCGCGGGTTGTCCTGCTGGCCGCTGCGGCGCTGCAGCAGCGCTTCGCCTTCCTCGCGGCCGTCGCGGCCGAAGTACTTGTGCAGCAGGTAGACCATCGCCCACAGGTGGCGGCCTTCTTCCACGTTGACCTGGAACAGGTTGCGCAGGTCGTACTGGCTCGGGCAGGTCAGGCCCAGGTGGCGCTGTTGTTCCACCGACGCGGGTTCGGTGTCGCCCTGCGTCACGATGATGCGGCGCAGGTTGGCGCGGTACTCGCCGGGCACGTCCTGCCAGGCGCCTTCGCCCTTGTGGTCGCCGAAGTGGATCTTGCGGTCCCTTTCGGCCGGGTTCAGGAAGATGCCCCAGCGGTAGTCCGGCATCTTGACGTGGGCGAACTGCGCCCAGCCCTGCGGATCGACGCTGACGGCGGTGCGCAGGTACACGTCGAAGTTCTGCGATCCGTCCGGACCCATGTCCTTCCACCAGTTCAGGTAGTTGGGCTGCCACTGCTCGAGCGCACGCTGCAGCGTGAGGTCCTCGCTCAGGTTGACGTTGTTGGGGATCTTCTCGCTGAAGTCGATGCTCATGGGGTGCTCCTTCGGGGGGTATTGTGTTTAGACGCGGTTCCAGTCGAAGGCGGCCTTGTTGCCCTTGCCATAGACTTTGAGGGCGCCCATTTCGCCGACGGCGTTGGGGCGCTGGAAGATCCAGTTCTGCCAGGCGGTGAGCCGCCCGAAGATCCGGGTGAACATGTTCTCGGGGCCGTTGAAGCGCAGGTTGGCTTCCAGGCCGGTCAGGGCATCCGGCGACATCGCCGAGCGTTCCTCGATAGCGATGCGCAATTCATCGGTCCAGTCGATGTCGTCCGGGGCGGCGGTGACGAGGCCGACGGCGAACGCGGCGTCGGCATCCAGCGGCTGGCCCGCCTTGGCCCGCACCGCGTCCAGGGCGGGCTGCTCGTCGTAGAAACGGCGGCCCAGGCGGCTCTGGCCGGTCACCATCGGGTACAGGCCGAAATTGGTCTCGCCCACGGTGATCTTCGGTGCCCGGGCCGCGTCGTCTGGCAGCGCCTGCTGGTAGCTGCGGTCGCACGCCAGGGCCAGCTCGAGGAAGGTGCCGGCAAAGCAGGAGCCCGACTCGATCAATGCGAACAGGCTGCGCGAGGAAACATCGAAGCGGCTGAAGGTGCGGCGCAGCAGGCCGATGGTCTCGCGCACCAGCCAGTGGTCCTGGTGCGCGAGCAGCGCCGCATCCATCGCCAGTACGGCAGCGGAGTCGCCCTGCGTCTTGACCAGCCACATCCCGATATCGAGTTCGTTGGTGCGCATCGACAGGATGGCGTCTTCCAGTTCACGCGCCAGGGCCAGCGGGTACCAGGCCGCGCCGGCCGCTTCGATGCCGGCGACGTCGGCCGGCTGCACGCCCTGCGGGCCCTTCACGGTGAAGATGGCGGTGCGCTTCGCGCGATCGATCTCCACGGTCAGGTTCAGGTAGCGCAGGGCATCGGTTTCGATGGTGCGCTGCAGCGGCGTCAGCGCGACACCTTTGCCAGCGGCCGGCCGGTCGCTGCCCTGCGCCAGTTGCAGTGCGCGCTCGCGCACCTTCTGCACGAACACGGCGGGCTTGGCGATGTCGTCCACCAGGCGCCAGTCCTTGGCCTTCTGGCCGCGCACGCCTTCGGTCGTGGTGCAGAAGATATCGGCCAGGTCGTGGCGCACATGGCGCTTGTCGGTCACGCGGGTCAGGCCGCCGGTGCCTGGCAGCACGCCCAGCAGCGGCACTTCGGGCAGGCTGACGGCGCTGGAGCGGTCATCCACCAGGATGATCTCGTCGCAGGCCAGCGCCAGTTCGTAGCCGCCGCCGGCGCAGGCGCCGTTCACGGCCGCAAGAAACTTCAGGCCCGAGTGCTTCGATGAATCTTCCAGGCCGTTGCGCGTCTCATTGGTGAACTTGCAGAAATTCACCTTCCAGGAATGGGAGGAGACGCCGAGCATGAAGATGTTGGCGCCCGAGCAGAACACCTTTTCCTTGGCGCTGGTCACCACGACCGTGCGAACCTCGGGGTGCTCGAAGCGGATCCGGTTGACGGCGTCGTTCAGTTCGATGTCGACGCCCAGGTCGTAGCTGTTGAGTTTGAGCTTGTACCCGGGGCGCAGGCCCGCGTTCTCGTCGAAGTCCGCCACCAGCGTCGCGATCGGGCCATCGAACGCGAGTTTCCAGTGGTGGTATTGGGACGGTTCAGTCTGGTAGTCGACTCGCGGGGCAGTGTTCAAGGGATTCTCCTGGCGAAACGCACAATAGTGCATGATGTGGGTTGGCAGATGAAGAATGATAATGCATGTTTTGAGCGTATGTCAAGCAGTTTACTTCATATTCTTAGCCCGTGCCGGGCCTACTGGCTACAGGGGTAACTTCAGCGCATCGCGCACCAAGGTCCGCAGCGCCTGGAAGGTGGGCTTCAGGAGCAGGTCGCTGGTGTTGAGCCGGAACTCGGCCTTGGAATAGAAGGCCGCCCGACCGGTCAGGATGCCGCGCAGGTCCTCCATCGCCTCTTTGCTCGCCTCCATCGGCCGCAGATCGCCCTGCGCCGTCACGCGCCTCATGTGGTCTTCGGCGTCTGCCTGAAGCCAGACGGTGGTGCAGTGGGCGAGCATCAGGTTGAAGGTGGCCGCGTCCGACACCAGGCCGCCGGGCGTGGCGATCACCGCCTCGGGGTAAATCTGGATCGCCTCTTCCACCGCGCGGCGCTCGTAGCGCCGGTAGGCGTTGGTGCCATAGAGCGCCTGGATCTCGGCGATGCTGCAGCCCGCGAACTTCTCGATCTCGCGGCTCAGCTCGACGAAGGGGAAGTTCAGGTCGTCGGCGAGCATCTGGCCCAGGGTGGACTTGCCGGCGCCGCGCAGGCCGATCAGGGCCACCCGCGAGCTGCGTGCGGCGTTGGCGCCTCCGGTGCCGAGCATCTCGCCGATTGCCACCCGCACTCGGCGCAGCGAGGCCTCGTCGCGGTGCTCCAGCAGTTCGCGGATCATCAGCCACTCAGGTGACGACGTCGTCACGTCGCCGACCAGCTCGGCCAGGGAGCACTGCAGCGCGCCCGCGACCTGCA
>JAAOZX010000216.1 GCA_012274225.1 Comamonadaceae bacterium
AAGGTGCTGTCGGTGACGCAAGTCTCGAACGCGCTCGGTACCGCGGTTCCGGTGCAGGAGTTCGTGGCGAAGGCACGGCAGGCGGGCCTCGTCACCGTGGTCGACGGCGCACAGGCGGTGGCCCACGGGCCGGTCGACGTGCGCGCGCTCGGCTGCGATTTCTACGCTTTCTCCGGCCACAAGATGTACGGTCCGACGGGAATCGGCGTTCTCTACGGCCGCTTCGAGGCGCTCGACGCCCTGCCGCCGTGGCTGGGCGGCGGCGACATGATCGAAACCGTCACCCTCCAGGCGGCGACGTACGCCGCTCTGCCGTCGCGCCTGGAGGCCGGCACGCCCCATATCAGCGGCGCCGTGGGCCTGGCGGCGGCGGTGCGCTTCCTGGAGTCGCAGGGCCGCGATCAGATCGGGCAACGCGAGGCAGAATTGATGCGGTATCTGGAGGCGTCGCTCGTGCGGCAACCCTGGATTCGCGTGATCGGCGAGGGCGCGCCGAAGGTGGGCGCCGTGTCCTTCGTGGTCGATGGTGTGCACGCCCATGACGTCGGCACGGTGCTGGACCAGTTCGGGATCGCGGTGCGCGTCGGCCACCATTGCGCGATGCCGGTGATGCAGCGGTTCGGTGTGCCGGCCACGGTGCGCGCGTCGCTCAGCTTGCACAACAGTGCCGCGGACATCGACGCACTGCTGGCCGCCCTTCAGGCAACCCGGGAGCGACTCTCATGAACATGCTCGACGACCTGTACCAGGAAGTGCTGCTGGAGCACAAGAAGCGGCCGCGCAACTGCGGCCGGCTGCAATGCGTTCATCGCTGCGCCGCGGGGCACAACCCGCTGTGCGGCGATTCGATCTCGGTGCAGCTCGCCGAAAGTGGCGATGTGCTGACCGACATCGCCTTCGAAGGCCAGGGCTGCGCGATCTGCATCGCTTCGGCGTCCCTGATGACCGAAGCGGTCAAGGGCCGGCCGCTGGCCGAAGTGAAACAACTGAGCGCCGCCATGCGCGACCTGCTGACCCGCGCCAGCCCGCTGGACGATGCCGAGCAGGCGCACCTGGGCAAGCTCGCGGCGCTGCAGGGCGTGCGCCGCTTTCCGTCGCGCATCAAGTGCGCGATGCTGGGCTGGTGCGCGCTGGACGAATGCCTGAACGGCGCGTTCGATCCGTCGCTGCCTTCGAAGGAAACGAGCCATGCAAACGTCCCGGCGTGAGCCGTTCGAGCTGGCGCGCTCGGTGCGCGCCTTGCAGGTGCCCTCGGGCGAGGAGGTCACGCTCGAAGCGGGCGCCACCGGTGTCATCACCCAGCAGCTCGGCCGCAGCTTCACGGTGTACATCGACGGCTCGCTGCTTCGCATCGACGGCGTCGATGCCGACGCGATCGGCAAGGAGCCGATGGCGCCCAGGGTCTACCCGGAGCATCCGACCGACGATCAGGTCAAAGCCATCGTCTGGGACGAGCTGCGCGAGGTCTACGACCCCGAGATTCCCTGCAGCATCGTGGAGCTAGGGCTCGTCTATGTCTGCGAATTGAAGCCGCTGCCGAGCGGCGGCTTGCACGTGTTCATCCAGATGACAGTCACCGCGCCGGGCTGCGGCATGGGCGAGCAGTTGATGCGGGAAATCGGCGAGAGGCTCGATCACATTCCGCGCGTCGACGACTTCAAGGTCGAACTGGTGTACGAGCCGTTCTGGCAGCAGTCGATGATGAGCGACTCCGCGCGGCTGCAGCTGGGCATGATGTAAACGCGTGCGGACGAAAGCCGCTGCGGTCGCGTCCGCCGGCATTTCCGTCACGCCGGTGCCCGCTCGTTCTTCAGCCGTCTTTGCCGTCGAGCCTACCGGCCATGAGCCACGGCGTGTACCTGGACAGGTAGATCGTGAAGGCCGCGACCCACAGGATGCCGGCTGTCAGGAGCGCTGGCGCGTAGAGCGATGGCCACGCATTCGGCACGACCACCCGGACCAGTGCGGCCACCAGCACCATCACATAAGCCAGGGTTTCGACCGGCGACACGGTGAGGGGCCGGCCGGTATGGCCACGGGCCGTGCGCGTGAGCATGCCGATGATCAGCCCGCCGGTTGCCCCGACGGCCAGCGCGTGGACGCCGGCCGAAGGCGCAAGCCAGCCCATCTGAGCCGCGCCGAGCAGGGCCAGACCCACGGGAATCCAGGCATACGACAGGTGCAGGATCCACAGGATCGGCCGCGTGCGCGTCACCCATGGCGTCCATGACAGCCAGCGCACCGCATGCAGGACAGCAGCGCCGGCAAGCAGAACGGCGCAAAGCAGTCGCGGGCCATTGAAGGTCCAGCAGGCCAGGCCGAGTGCCGTGAGGACGATGGCGACGGCGTCGCGCCGGGGCGCGCTGGGCAGTTTCAGCCCCGGCGTCACGTTCATCGTGAAGCTGGGGATGACGCGACCGCCCATGATGGTCTCCAGGACGATGATCAAGGCAAGAGCGCCGTACAGTGGCCGCACCGGATCGATCGCGATGGCGCCGCTCGCCGCGAGATGAAACACCAGGTTGGCCACCGCCAGCAGCGCCAGCACGGCACCGATCTTCAGGTTGCGCGTGTTGCCTGCGCGCAGCAGCAGGGCGATGAACAGCGCCGCGACCACCGGCAGGAAGAGAACGTCCAGCAAAAAGAAAACCGGATAGGGCGCCGCCAGGGCGGCAATCCGCGCCGCGCCCCACAGGGCGAACAGCGCGCCGAGCCGCGCCCCCCGGGGCGTGGGCAATCCGGTCCAGGCCTTGCCGGCGGTGAGCAGAAAGCCCACGATTACCGCGGCGGCGAAACCGAACAGCATCTCGTGCGCGTGCCACAGGACGGGCGCGACGCCCGAGGCGGGCGCCAGCTGGCCGAGAAAGATGGGGTACCACAACACCATCACGGCGACGGCGATCAGTGCCGCCCCGACGTAAAAGGGGCGAAAACCCAGGCGCAGGAAAGGCAGCCCTTCGGGGACGGGCTGGGCGGCAAGTGGCTGCTGAATGATGTTGTTCATAAATCAAGTAGCAAAGATACATGATAACGGCCACGCCCCGGAAAATCAACAGTGCCCTGCCAAGCTCGCTGCTACTTGGTGCTTCGCCCGAGCCATGGCTTTTCGCAAGCGCCCAGGCTGTTGCTTATAGTAAACTCCAGCATATTCCTTTGACCGAAAGCGGGTCTGCATGCGCCTGACCGTTTACACCGACTACACCCTCCGGGTGATGATCTATCTGACCCTGAAATACGAAGGCGGGGCGGTTGCGACGATCGACGAGATGGCGCAGGCCTACGGCATTTCACGCAACCATTTGATGAAGATCGTCAATGAACTGAGCCAGAGCGGGTTCATCGAGACGACTCGCGGGCGCGCCGGCGGAGCCCGCCTGGCCCGGGCGCCCAGCCGCATCTCGCTGGGCGAGGTGGTGCGCATGGCCGAGAAGGACTTCGCCGTGGTCCAGTGCCAGGACGTCGCGTTGGAAGCCGATTGCGCGGTCTTTCAGGCGTGCAACCTCAAGCGCGCCCTGCGCCGGGCGATCGACGCCTTCATGCAGGAGCTCGACAAGATGACCTTCGAGGAAGCCGTCAGCGCGCCGACGGTGGCCGCGTCGTTGCTGGGCATGGGCGACCAGCCGGTTGCCATCGCAATGCCCGCTCCAGGGTCGGGCCGCAAAGGGATCGCCGCGAAATTGCCGCATCGACCCGCTGCCCAGCGCCGCCAAGGCACGGCCAGGCGCCAATAGTCTGGAGCCTGGTGTTCGCTTCGGCGCGGTACCATGAGTCCACCGGCGCCGCTCCCGGCTGCGTGCCTGGCTCACCGTGGCCTAACCTTGAATGTTCCGGGTGCTGTCGGCCGAACTGATGACTCTGATCTCGACATGACAGCAATTGCGTCCGACACTTCGAACGAGGCCCTGCCCCTGGAGGGCGTTCGCGTCCTCGACTTAAGCGGCTACATCGCCGGTCCCTATGGCAGCGCGTTGCTGGCCGACCAGGGGGCGGAGGTGATCAAGATCGAGCCGCCCGACGGCGATAACCTGCGCCGTTACCCGTCGACCCTTGCCGCGGAAG
>JAAOZX010000032.1 GCA_012274225.1 Comamonadaceae bacterium
AAAATGGCAAGTCTTGAGGAGGAGAAATGAAACTGCCCTGGCGAGTCATGATTCTGGCTGCGGTCGCGCTTGCCGTCTTCGCCGCCCTGGTGCTGTACCTTCCCCAGTTGATCTCTCCAGAATTACGTGGCGTTGCGCTAAACGACCTGCCTCAGCTGTATCCGCCTGAAAGCAAGGCGCTTGGCCAGGTAGTCATTGAGACGTATCGCGAGTACCGCGCCAACGCGGCGCGGTGGAGCGGTGTGTACTTCACTTGCCTCTTTGGATCGGCTTTCCTGAGTGCACTGGCTGGCCTCGTCCTGAAACTGGAGCTGCTTCAAGCGTGGCCCCGATTGCGCAACGATCTCGCCGCAACCGCGGCTATCCTTGCAGCCCTGTTGATCACGCTTTCTACCACCGGAGATTTTCAACGCAAGTGGCAAGCCAATCGTATTGCTGCCGCGGCCATGGAGAATCTGGCATACGAGCTTGTCACCGTCAAGACCGCTGCTGATCTAACTGCGGTAATCGTCCAGATTCAGGCCATCAATGACGCACGCAGCAAAGGGATTGTTGGTGAGCAACCGGTTGCCCGTCCAAGAGAGACGTCCCGTTCGCAGGTTGGTGTCCAAGCCGGCGGTGCAGCGGACGCGCCGCAAGCGGCGCGCCGCTAACCTCTGTCGTCGGGCCGCAGAATCCTGTAGCCGCTTCAGCCCCGCCGGTAGGTGGGCACAGGGACGGCCACAGTCTGCTGCTCCGCCGTGCGAGTTCTGCGAACGTCGCCCAGGGGTCGAGGGCAGGCCTGGATAAGGCTCAACCGGGCGGCCCGGCGGCCTACTGCGCCAGAATGAACTGCACCAGGTTCTTGACGACGGCCGGGTCCTTGAGGGCCTTGTGCTCTTCCTGGGTGCCGTCGTCCATCTTGATTTTGGGACCGGTGGTGAGGAAGGTGGTCAGTTTGGCTTCGGCATCGGCCTTGCCCTTCATATCGGCGGCGACCGTCTTGAAGGCCGGGCCTTTCTTGGCCTTGTCGATCGAGTGGCACTTGGTGCAGCCGTTGTCCTTCATCGCCTTCGTGGCGGCATCGGCATCGACAGCGGCGCTGGCGGTCATCGAGAAGGCGAACATCGCAGCGGCGGCGGCGAGGAGGGAGAGAACTTTCATTGATTACTCCTGAAGAAAAAGCTGGGTGCTTGCTGACAGAACCAGGCACACGGCGTCGGGGTTGACCCCGATGTGTCGCGCGCGTTGCCATGGATGAGGGAACATGCAGGCAGTGTGCTCGCGCTATCGTGAACGAATGCTGAACGGGAATCGGATCCGCTTCCGGCCCGGAAACGGCCCCGCCTCGCCGGGGCGCCCTGAAGGCGGGATGATCCATCAGTACACTCGGCTGATCCACATCTGCCGCCCAAGTCAATCTATGCGCTTCACGCCAGGTTCGTCACGTTTTCGTGCCATCGTCGTCTGCTGCGCATGGCTGTTGTTTGCGCTGCCCGGTTGGGCCGTCGCCTTGCCCGACGGTGTGGTCCAGGGCAGCACGGTGGAGGGCTTCACGGAATATCGTTTGCCCAACGGGCTCAAGGTGCTGCTGTTCCCCGACGCGTCCAAACCCACGGTCACCGTGAACGTGACCTACCTGGTGGGCTCGCGCCACGAAAACTATGGTGAGACGGGGATGGCGCATTTGCTCGAACATCTGCTGTTCAAGGGGTCAACCCGGTTCACCAACATCACGCAGGACTTCAGCCAACGCGGCATGCGGTTCAACGGCACGACGTGGCTGGATCGCACCAACTACTTCGAGTCTTTTCAGGCCAGTGACGACAACCTCCAATGGGCGATCGAGATGGAGGCGGACCGGATGGTCCATTCCTTCATCGCCAGGAAGGACCTCGACACCGAAATGACGGTGGTGCGCAATGAGTTCGAACGTGGCGAGAATTCGCCGTCCACGGTGCTGTACAAGCGCATCCAGAGTGTCGCTTTCGATTGGCACAACTACGGCAACGCGACGATCGGCAACCGCAGCGACATTGAAAGCGTCAAGATCGAGAATCTGCAAGCCTTTTACCGGATGTACTACCAGCCGGACAACGCTGTTCTGTTGATTTCAGGAAAATTCGATCCTGCTCGAGCCCTGGCCTGGATCAACCAATCCTTCGGCAAGATTCCCAAACCGGCTCGCAGCCTGCCGCAGTTCTGGACTGTCGAGCCCTCCCAGGATGGCGAGCGCAGCGTTGTGGTGCGCCGCAAGGGCGACGTGCAGATGGTCTACATCGCCTACAGGATTCCGGCCTCTGTCGTGGCGGACACCGTGGCCGCGCAATATGCGGGAAGCATTCTGGCCAACACGCCCAATGGCCGCCTGTACAAGCAGTTTGTGGAAACCGGCAAGGCGGCGAACGTGTACGCCTTCACGATCGGCGGCGTCGCGCCTGGCTTGGGGGTGATCGCGGCGCAGGTCAAGAAAGGTGAGGCGATCGAGCCGGTGCGCGATGCGCTGATCGCCGCGATCGAAAGTTTCGCCGACACCCCGCCCACGGTGCAGGAAATGGAGCGCGTGCGGCGCGAATCGGCCAATGCCGTGGAACGGGTGTTGAACGACCCGGAGCGAATCGCCATCGCCATGTCCGAATATGTGGCGCTGGGCGATTGGCGGTTCTTCTTTTTCGACCGCGACCGCATGGCGGCCGTGACGCCTGAGCAGGTGACCACCGCCGCGCGGGCCTACCTGAGGCGCGACAACCGGACTGTCGGTCTGTTCTTACCGGAAGACACGCCGCAACGCGCGGAGATTGCCACCGCCCTCCCGATCGAGGAAGTGATGCGCGACTTCAGGGCGAGGGCAGAAACCACGACTGCCGAGGTCTTCGATCCCAGCCCCGCCAACATCGACCGGCGTACCGAGCACCGCCAGATCGGCGGCCTGGCACTGGCCATGCTGCCCAAGAAGAGCCGGGGCGAGACGGTGAACGTGTCGCTGCGGCTGCACTGGGGTGACGAGAAGACGTTGTTCGGAAAGAAGACGGTGGCGCAGCTGACAGGTGCGCTGTTGACCGCGGGAACCGGCAGGTACACCAAAGCCGAGCTGGCGGATGAAATGTCCAAGCTCAAGATGTCCGGCGGAGTGTTCGCTTTCCAGACCACCAGGGCCAACCTCGGCGCCGCTGTCGAGTTGATGGGCCATGTGCTGCGCGAACCGAGTTTTCCCGAGAATGAATTGACGCAGTTGCGCAAACAGGTCCTGGTAGCCCTCGAAGCGAATCGCAAGGACCCTGGCGCCATGGCCGGCGAGGCCCTGAGCCTGCATTTCAATCGCTATCCCAAAGGCGATGTGCGAGCCGCCGAGAGTTTGGACGACCGCATCGCGGAGCTGAACGCGGTGACCCTGCCGCAGATCAAGGCATTCCACCAGCAATTCTTTGGCGCTTCCAAAGGCGAACTTTCAATCGTGGGCGACTTCGAGCCCGAGGCCGCGGCCAGACAGGTGGCGCAGGCGTTCAGCGGCTGGAGCAGCGCCGTGCCTTACGCCCGGGTGACGCACAGCTATTTCGACGTGGCCGCAGCGAGACAGACGATCGACACGCCGGACAAGGCCAGTGGCGTCTACCTTGCGGGCATGAACCTGGCGCTTGCCGAGGACGATCCCGACTATCCGGCGCTCCTGGTGGCCAATTACCTTTTTGGCGGCTCTGGCTTGGACTCTCGTTTGATGCTGCGGGTTCGGCAGAAGGACGGTTTGAGCTACGGCGTCAGCTCGCAATTGAGTGCCGGCGAGATCGATCACGCCGGCCACTTTGGCATCTCGGCCACGGCCGCGCCGGAGAACCTGGCCAGGGTGGAGGCGGCGGTCCAGGAAGAGTTGCAGCGCGCCGTCCGGGATGGCTTCAGTGCGCAGGAGGTGGCGCGCGCCCAATCGGGCATTGCGCAGCGGCGCCTGCAAAGCCGCACCGGCGACGGCGCTCTGGCCTCGGCCTGGACTCGCAACCTGTTCCTGCAGCGCAGCTTTGCGTGGACTCAGGCGCTCGATGAAAAGATTGCCGCGCTGACCCCGGAGCAGGTGAGTGCCGCCTTTGCCAAGTATGTGCAGGCCGACAAGTTGACCGTCATCGTCGCCGGCGACGAGGCCAAGGCGACGAAGACTGTCAAGGGCCCATAGCCAGACGCGCCGGGCGAAACGATTCGATGACAGGAGAACGCCATGCGGTTGCTGCTCGCGATGTTCAAGCATGAGACCAACACGTTCTCCCCCGTTCCCACGCGATTGGAGCGCTTCTTCAAGGGCGCGCCCCAGCCGGTGGGCGGCGCCGACGCGGTGACGGCGTACCGTGGCACCGGCAGCGGCCTGGGCGGGTTCATCGAAGTGGCTGAGCAAGCCGGTGCGCAGATCGTGCTGCCGGTGGCCGCCGAAGCGCCGCCGAGCGGGCCCGTGGACGACGCTGCGTATGAGCGCATCACGGGGCTCGTCCTGGAACAGGTCGCGAGGGGCGGCTTCGACGGCATATTGCTCGACTTGCACGGGGCGATGGTCAGCCAGACGCACGAGGATGGCGAGGGCACGCTGCTCGATCGCTTGCGCCAGCTCGATTCGAAGACGCCGGTCGGCATCGTGCTGGACATGCACGCCAATCTGTACGACGCGATGGTGCGAAATTGCACCGTCGTCACGGGCTATCACACCTACCCGCACATCGACATGTTCGAGGCCGGGCGCCGCAGCGCCGACATTCTTCTGCGGGCGATCGCGGCAAAGGTGAGGCCGGTCATGGCTTGGGGCAACCGGCCGATGTTGCCGCACGTGATGCGCCAAGGCACGCATGCGGAGCCGAACCGCTCCCTGCAGGCGCGGTGCGTCGAACTCGAGGGCAGCCGGGCGCTCGCCGCGTCGCTGTTCGTCGGCTTTCCGCACGCCGATATCCTGAACGCCGGCCTGAGCGCCGTCGTCTGCACCGACAACGATCCGGTACTGGCCGCCCGCCTGCGCGATGAATTGCTGGACCAGGCCTGGAGCGCTCGCCGCGAATTCGTCTTCGAGCCGGAACCGCTGCGCGAATCGGTGGCGCGCGCGCGCCAGATGACGGAAGAGCCCGTGTTCCTGCTGGATCATTGCGACAACAGCGCCTCGGGCGGCACGATGGACACCACCGCCGTGCTCGCCGAGGTGTTGCGGCAAGGGCTGGACAACGCAGCCTTCTACGCCATCTGCGATCCCAAGGCTGCAGCCATGGCGGCGGAAGCCGGCATCGGCGCCAACGTCTCGCTGACCTTGGGCGGCCAGGCGGAACTGCCCGCGCTGGGGCTGCCGAATCCGCCGCTGCCGGTGAGCGGCCGGGTCAAGTACGTGTTCGACGGCCGTTATCGCAACCAGGGTCCGATGGCCAAGGGCATCATGAACAACACCGGCACCACGGCCGTGCTGGACACCGGCAAAGTGGAGATCGTGATCATTTCGCGTCATCACGAACCGTTCGACCTGAGCTGCCTGCAATCCGCCGGCATCGACCCGCTGAAAAAGCGCTACGTCGTGCTCAAGAGCCGTGTCCACTGGCGCGCCGGCTTCGGCAAGATTGCGCGAGAGGTGGTGGAGTGCGCCGGGCTGGGGGTCACGACGTCCGACTACAGGCAGCTCGCGTTCGCCAAGGTGCGGCGCCCGATATTCCCGCTGGACGCCATCTAGAAATCGACCGGCTACGCTCCGGCTTGTGGTGCGGTCACTCGCCTACTTGGGTCGGGCTTGATGCAAGTCAGCCGAAGCAACCGTGGGCGACTGTCGGCGCCGAACCGGACGGCCTAAACTCGGCGGGACGTGCCGATGCTGGCAAGCGGGAGCACTCCACTCAATCAACCGCGGACCCGTGACATGCCCTCCGATATCGACATCGCCCAGAACGCCCGGATGCAGCGCATCATTCCTCTGATCGAGGACAAGCTCGACATCCCCGAACAGTACCTGGAACCCTATGGCCACTACAAGGCCAAGCTGTCCCTGGACTACATCGATACCCTGCAGGATCGGCCGAACGGCAAGCTGGTGCTGGTCACCGCGATCAGCCCGACGCCGGCTGGCGAAGGCAAGACGACCACGGTGGTCGGCCTGGGCGACGCGCTCAATCGCATCGGCAAGAAGGCATTGATCTGCCTGCGCGAGCCATCGCTGGGCCCGGTGTTCGGCATGAAGGGCGGCGCGGCCGGCGGCGGCTACGCCCAGGTGGTGCCGATGGAAGACATCAACCTGCACTTCACCGGCGACTTCAACGCCATCGCGCTGGCCAACAACCTGCTGGCCGCGATGATCGACAACCACATCCACCACGGCAACGAACTCGGCTTCGACGTGCGCCGGATCACCTGGAAGCGGGTGATCGACATGAACGATCGGGCCCTGCGCGACATCACCGTTTCCCTGGGCGGCCCGGCCAACGGTTTCCCGCGCCAGGACGGCTTCGATATCGTGGTGGCTTCGGAAGTGATGGCCATCTTCTGCCTCGCCACGTCGCTGCAAAACCTCAAGGAGCGGCTGGCGAACATCATCGTCGGCACCACGCGCGATGGCAAGCCGATCCGCGCCCGCGACCTGAAAGCCCACGGCGCCATGGCCGTGTTGCTGAAGGATGCGATCAAGCCCAACCTGGTCCAGACCCTCGAGAACAATCCCGCGATGATCCACGGCGGCCCGTTCGCCAACATCGCGCACGGCTGCAACTCGGTGCTGGCGACCCAGACTGCATTGAAGCTGTCGGACTACGTGGTGACCGAAGCCGGCTTCGGCGCGGACCTGGGCGCCGAGAAGTTCATCGACATCAAGTGCCGCAAGTCGGGATTGCGGCCCGATGCGGTCGTGATCGTCGCCACCATCCGCGCCTTGAAGTACCACGGCGGTGCCGATCTCAAGGTTCTGACCACCCCCGACCTGCAGGCGCTGGAAAAAGGCATGGTGAACCTGGAACGCCATGTCAACAACATGAGCAAGCACTTCGGCCTGCCGTGCGTGGTGGCCATCAACCATTTCTCCAGCGACACGGAAGCCGAGGTCCAGCTGATCAAGGACAGGATGCGGCGGCTCGAAGTGCCGGTGGCGGTCTCGCGCCATTGGGCGGAAGGCGGCGCGGGCGCCGAAGACCTGGCGCGCACCGTCGTCGACGTGCTGGCCACGCAGCCCTCGGCTTTCAGATTCTCCTATGAGGATTCGGCGACGCTGTGGGACAAGATGAAAACCATCGCGACCCAGCTGTATGGCGCCAGCGAGATCACCGCCGACACCAAGATTCGCAACCAGATCCGGAAGCTGCAGGAGGACGGCTACGGGCACTATCCGATCTGCGTGGCCAAGACGCAGTATTCGTTCTCGACCGACGCGCAGCTGCGCGGCGCGCCGACGGGGCACCAGGTCAACATCCGCGAAGTCAGGCTGGCCGCGGGGGCCGAATTCATCGTGATGATCTGCGGCGACATCATGACCATGCCGGGGCTGCCGAAAGTGCCCTCGTCGTGCAAGATCGACCTGGACGAGCGGGGCAAGGTCGTCGGCATGTTCTGGTAAGAGGCGGTCCGACACGCCGATCATGTCGTTCGAATATGCCCCGCGCGGTTTCGTTGGCATGCTCACGCCGCAGGCCAATACGACCGTCGAGCCGGAGTGCAACATTCTGCTGCCGGCGGGCGTGGGCCTGCTGAACGCGCGACTCACGAGCGCCAAGCCGGCGATGGAAGATCGCCTCATCGACTACTTCGATACGCTGCCGGCCTCGGTGACCCAGTTCGCGGACGCGCCGGTGAGAGCGGTGGGCGTGGCCTGCACCGGCTCGTCGTACCTGGCCGGTCGCGATCGGGAGGACGCCATTTTCCAGGAATTGTCACAGCGACTGGGCGTCCATGTCACCAGCTCGGCGTTGGCGGTGGTGGATGCCTTGCACGCGCTGGACGCCCGCCGCATCGGCCTGGTGTCGCCCTATCCGGAAAGTCTGCTCCAGCAGAGCATTGCGTACTGGCGTTCGCGCGGCTTTGCCGTGGAGGCCGTCGCCAAGGTGGTTGCAACGGCCGCCGAGCGCGAACGGTCCGGCAGCGCGCACCCCGTCTACGCGCTCGGCTCCGAATCGGTCATCCAGGCGCTGGCAACGCTGCGCGGGCACTCTCTGGACGCCGTTGTCATGCTGGGCACCGGCATGCCGAGTTTGAAGTCCATTCTGCAAATGCCGAACCTGGATGGCGCGCCCGTCATCTCATGCACGTTGGCGCTGGCCTGGCGCTGCGTGCGCTCCGTCGAAGGCGCAGCCTGCACCGCGGAATCGCTGCTGGAATGGATCTCGGCCAAGGACTGGCGGCCGCGCTGGCAGGAGCGCTGCGCCGCGACCGGCGCTTCTGTGGAGCCCCTGAAGATCAACGCGCCGTGAAGCCGCCGTCGGCACACACCACCTGACCGGTGATGAACGAGGCTCGACGCGACAGCAGAAAACTGGCCAGTTCGCCGATTTCCTCCGGCTGCCCGACGCGACCCATGGGAACGGCCTGGATCATCGCCGTCAGGGCAGCGGGGTCGGCCATCGTCGCTTCGATCATGGCGGTCTGAACCGGCCCCGGACCGACCGCGTTGACACGCACGCCCCGCTCGGCCCATTCGAGCGCCAGCGACTTGACCATGGCATTGCGGCCCGCTTTGGACGCCGCATAGGCCGCCCCGCGCGCATAACCGACCAGCCCGATCTGGCTGGTGATGACCACCACGCTCGCGTCAGATGCCTGCGACTGGCGCATGTGGGCGATCGCTGCGCGAACCAGCACGAACGTCGAATTGAGGTTCAGCTCCAGGGTCTGGCGCCACTCCTGCATCGTCGTGTCATCCGAACCCTTCTTGATGAAGATCCCGGCGCAGCAGGCCAGCGCGTCCAGGCCCCCCAGCGCCTGCGCGGCACGGGTGGGCAAGGCGTCGCAGCCCGCATCGTCCAGCAGATCCTGCTCGAGGATCACCGCGTCGGGCACTTGCGCCTGGATGGCGGCGGCCTGCGATGCGTGTTGCACCACGGCGGCAACGCGCGCGCCCTGGCGGTGCAGGACCCGGGCCGTGGCCAGCCCGATGCCGGAACCGGCGCCGGTGACCAGCACGCGGCGGCCGCTCATCTCGGGTTGCGGGGTCTCAGTCATGGCGCCTGCAATGGTACAGTGCCCGAAATTCAGGAGTTCCCGGTGGGCAAGAACACACCAAGCGATGGCGCGAAACTGCTGGCTGCGATGCTCGCGAAACGCGGCTATCTGCTGTCCTATCACCGCATGCTCGACGCTTCGGACCCGCAAATGCTGGCCAACTACGACGCGCTCTATACCCGGCTCACGCTCGACCAGCGGGTGCTCACGCCGGTGGAACGCGAAACGGT
>JAAOZX010000217.1 GCA_012274225.1 Comamonadaceae bacterium
CCGTCCCAGGTCTTTTGCACATGCATTCGTGAGAAGGCCGAGTACAGGGCTTCGAAGGATGCCGCGTTCATGGCACTCATGCAGATCGAGCCGCTGGCCAGGAACAGGATGTAGGGGATGCGCGTGCCGCCCAGCTCGACCCGGCCGACCAGCGCGCCCATGCCATAGCCGAAGGCCACCAGCCACATCAGCGGCTCGGCGATGTTACCCACCAGGCTGGGAATCGCGAGCTTGCGCCAGACCAGCAGGTTGCGCAGGAACACCGGCCACCAGCGCAGTGACAGATCGGGCGTCCGCCAGATGCTCGGGTTCGTCACGTCGCTCATCCTTCCTCCCGGATCTGGCGGCCCGTCAGCTTCAGGAACAGGTCCTCGAGGTTGGCGGGCCGGTGCAAGGTGCGCAGCTTGGGATGGGCCGCCAGCGCATCCAGCAGCTGCCGCGCATCGTCGGTATAGAAAAACACAGTCTCGCCGCTCACCTCGACCCGTGCGGCCATGGTCTTGAGCGGCGAGTCGACCAGATCCAGCGCGCCCTGGCCGTAGACTTCCACCACATCGGGCTCCAGATGCTCGGCGATCATGTCGCGCGGCCGGCCCTCGGCGATTTTGCGGCCGTGGTCGAGCACCAGGAGACGCGAACACAGACGCTCGGCCTCGTCCATGAAGTGAGTCGTCAGCAAAATCGACTTGCCGCGCTGCAGCAGCAGTTGCAGACGTTCCCACATCAGGTGACGCGCCTGCGGGTCCAGGCCGGTGGTGGGTTCGTCGAGCAGCAGCAGCCGCGGGTCGTTCACCAGGGCGCGCGCCAGGCTGAGCCGGCGCCGCATGCCACCCGACAGCTCGCCCGGCCGAACGTCCGCCTTGTGCGAAAGGGCTGCGAATTCCAGTAATTCCGGGATGCGTCGGCGAATCTGCGCGTCCTTCATCGCGAAGTAGCGGCCGTACACCAGCAGGTTCTCGGCGCAGCTGAAATCCGGGTCCAGCGTGTCGAACTGGCTGACCACGCCCAATTGCGCCTTGATGGCCAGTGCATCTCGCGGCATGACCAAAGGCGGCTGACCGTGGCCGTCGGTGAAGTAGGCGATGTTGCCCACATCGGGCGCCGTCAGACCCAGGCACATCCGGATGGTGGTGGTCTTGCCCGCGCCATTGGGCCCGATCACGCCCAGACACTCGCCGCGCGCGATCTCGAAAGAAACATCCTGGACGACGCTGTTCTCGCCGTAGCGCTTGCTCAGGTTGTGGACTTCCAGAAGGAGTTCGCTCATTGGCGGGGGCTTGGGGATCGCTCGGTTGATGGTCTTATTGTGTGGCACGGGCGGCCACGCGACCCGGTCCGCGCGCCGCAATGGCTAGAATTTTCGCTTTGGCCAACCGGATACCCCATGTCCAACCGTCTCGCGGTGACGCCGCAATACCTGCTGCCCAAGCGGGTGCTCACCGAGCTGGCGGGCAAATTCGCCAACCTGAAGGCCGGCGCCCTGACCCATGCGGTGATCCGCAAGTTCGTTGCGCACTATGGGGTCGACATGTCCGAGGCCGCCGACCCACGCATCGAGAGCTACGCCAGCTTCAACGAGTTTTTCACCCGCCCGCTGCGCGAAGGCGCGCGGCCTGTGGCCGACGCGTCGTTCATCTGCCCGGTGGACGCAGCCATCAGCCAGTTCGGGCCGATCGAGCACGACCAGATCTTCCAGGCCAAGGGTCACAGTTACTCGACGCGCGCGCTGGTCGGCGGCGACCAGGAACTGGCGCACCGGTTCGACCATGGCCACTTCGCCACGCTCTATCTGGCGCCCAAGGACTACCACCGCATTCACATGCCCTGCGAAGGGCGCCTCACCAGAATGATCTATGTGCCCGGAGACCTGTTCTCGGTCAATCCGCTCACGGCCCGCCACGTGCCCAGGCTGTTTGCCCGCAATGAACGGGTGGTTTGCGTGTTCGACACGGCTTTCGGCCCGTTCATCAATGTGCTGGTGGGCGCCACCATCGTGGGCAGCGTCGCCACGGTCTGGCACGGCGTGGTCAATCCGCCCCGCACGCGCGAGATCCGCGAATGGCGCTATGAGGACAAGGAAGTCGTGCTCGCCAAGGGCGCGGAAATGGGTCGGTTCCTGCTCGGATCCACCGTCGTCATGCTGTTTCCCCGGAACGTGCTCACCTTCATGGCCGATTGGGTGCCGACCAGGGCGGTGCGCCTGGGCGAAGCCATGGCCGCGGGCTACTGAAACGCCACCTCGTCGAAGCTGCGCAGCTTGCGGCTGTGCAGGCGCTGACTGCCCTCCGCGCGCAGTATCTCGATCGCCCGCATGCCGATGCGCAAATGCTGGTCGACCCGTTCGCGGTAGAACCGATTGGCCATCCCTGGCAGCTTGATCTCACCGTGCAACGGCTTGTCGCTCACGCACAGCAGGGTGCCGTACGGCACGCGAAAGCGAAAGCCGTTGGCCGCGATGGTGGCGCTCTCCATGTCCAGAGCCACCGCGCGGCTCTGGCTGAAACGCCGCTGCGGCATGTTGCCCGGCAGCAGCTCCCAATTGCGGTTGTCGGTGCTGGCCACCGTGCCGGTGCGCATGATGCGCTTCAGGTCGGCGCCCTTGCATTGGGTGACGTCGGCAACGGCCCGCTCCAGCGCCAACTGGATTTCGGCCAGCGCCGGAATCGGCACCCACAGCGGCAACTCCTCGTCGAGCACGTGGTCCTCACGCACATAGGCGTGGGCCAGCACGTAGTCGCCCAGTTGCTGGCTGTTGCGCAGCCCCGCGCAATGGCCCAGCATCATCCAGGCATGCGGGCGCAGCACGGCGATATGGTCGGTGATGGTCTTGGCGTTGGCGGGACCGACGCCGATGTTGACCATGGTGATGCCGCCGTGGTCGGGGCGGCACAGATGATAGGCCGGCATCTGCGGCAGTCGGGGCGGGACAGCGCCCAGGTCGTCGCTGGATTCGGGTCCCGCGCCGGAACGCCGGGTCACGACGTTGCCGGGCTCGATGAATACTGCGTAGTCGCTGTCCGGATTGGCCATTTCCTCGCGACCCAGGCGCACGAATTCATCGATGTAGAACTGGTAGTTGGTGAACAGCACGAAGTTCTGAAACCATTCGGGCGCAGTTCCCGTGTAGTGCCGCAGGCGGTGCAGCGAATAATCGACGCGTGGGGCGGTGAACAATGCCAACGGCTGCGGCTCGCCGGCG
>JAAOZX010000218.1 GCA_012274225.1 Comamonadaceae bacterium
GACGCCGGGCGTCAGCGTGTTGGGCAGCCCCTCGTCGAGCCACGTCATCTGCAGCCGCGTGTTGAGCGCGAACCCCAGCGCCGGGATCACGGGGCTGGACGACAGCCAGCCGCCCGAAGGCGTGGCCGCAACCATGTTGCCTTCGCGATCGATCACGTCGATGTGGCACGTGTCGCCAACGAAGATCTCGCGATCGGCCCACTGGGCGACCGGCGGCAATGCAGCGAACGTCGGCTCGCCCACGCCGAAGCGGATGTCGGCCTCGCGCAGCGTGCGCTCGGCGACGTGCAGGTCGGGCAACGTGGGCGCCATTCCCAGCGGGCTGCCCGGCCGGAGTTCGGCCGAGGCACGCGCGGGATTGACCAGCGCCCAGCGCTCACGCAGGTACGCATCGGACAGGAGCGCGCGCTGCGCCTCGCCGCAGCCCGGCTGGGCAACGCCATACCAGGCGAAGCGGTCCGCCAGCGCCAGCTTGGCCGCCTCGGCAATGCGGTGAACGAAGCCGGCGGTTTCCGGCGAATGCTGCTCAAGGTCCGCGTGCCGCAACATGCCCAGCTGCTGCAGCAATGCCGGCCCCTGGCTCCAGAAGCCGCACTTGGCCACCGTATAGCGGCCGAAGTCGATGGACACGGGCGCTTCGGTGACGCACTGCCAGCGCGCCATGCCGTCCAGCGTCAACAGGCCCTTGTGATTCTCGCCGCTGGTGTCGCGTACCGGTTCGCTGCGGCAGTACTGGTCGATTTCGCGGGCGACGAAACCGGTCTGCCAGATGCGCATCGCAGCCTGGATCACGCCGGTGCGCGAATCGCCTTCGCGCTGCGCTTCTTCCAGCAGGCGCTGGTACGTCGCGGCCAGCGCGGGCTGGCGAAACAGCGTGCCGGGTTGCGGGACCTTGCCCTGTGGCAACCACACGGCGGCGGACGAAGGCCAGTGCTGCAGGAACAGCTCGCGCACCGCGAGGATGGCCTGCGAGATGCGCGGGACCAGCGGAAAGCCCTCGCGCGCATAGTGGAGCGCGGGCGCCAGCACATCGGCCAGCGACCAGGTGCCATGCTCCAGCAACATCGTCATCCAGGCGGAGAACGCGGCAGGCACCGTGGCCGGCAGCAAACCGATGCCCGGCACTTGTTCGAAACCCATGGCCTTGAACGCTGCGGGGCTGGCCGCCGCGGGCGCGCAACCCTGGCCGCGGATCGCCTGCACGCGACCGCGCTTGCCGTCCCACAGCAGGATCGGCGCCTCGCCGCCCGCCCCGTTCAGGTGGGGCTCGACCACCTGCAACACGAAGCCGCCCGCCACCGCGGCATCGAAGGCATTGCCGCCCCGCTCCAGCACGCCCATGGCGGTCTGCGATGCGAGCCAGTGAGTGGACGCGGCGACGCCGAATGTGCCGACGATTTCGGGGCGGGTGGTGAACATGGGATTTCCGTGAGGCACGCCAGTTTAATCGCCTCAAACTCGGGAACCACGGCCTGCCCGTCGCACTGGCGCGCGGTGGGCCGCGCGTGCGTGCCGCTGGCCGATGCCGCGTCGCTGCAGCGAGCAATCAGCCGCTCGCCGCTTTCGACCCAAAGCGGAAGCTCAGGTTGTCTGATTCGGCGCCTGAAACCGGACACTGAAATGGCGGGGGCGGGCTCAAGGATTGGTCAGCGCGAAGGACCTGCCCTGCAAGACCCAGGTGACGCTTACGCCGTCGGCAGCCGGCGCCCGAACTCCACGAGCAGTCTTGCCATCGCCGCCGCCGGCTTCGTGAGAGGCGTGTCCGCCACCACGTCGCGGTTCATTCGTCCGCGAGCGTCCTAGTTGGCATCGGCCTCAATCACCTGGAACTCGCCTGCGGTCGGTATCAGCCGACTCAGCCGGAAGCTGCCCGCACGTAGCAGTTCCTGGAATTCCAATCGGGTCCGCTCACGGCCACTCAACCCCACCAGCATTCGAAGATCCGATGCCGCGGCGGACAGATGCGCTGCAGAGGCCGTCCATTGCTGCGGCAGGATCCGCTCCACGATCAGCAGCCTGGCGCCGCCTCCGAGGACGGCCCGACACTGCGCAAGAATGCAAGCCGCGCGTTCGTCGTCCCAGTTATGCAGAACGCTCTTGAGCAGGTAAGTGTCGCCGCCTGCCGGAACTGTGTCGAAGAAACTGCCTGCCACGAACCGGCATCGTTCCGCAACGGAAGCTTTTTTGAGTTGCAGCAACGCTCCTTCTCGCGCGTGTTCGAGATCGAACACAACGCCGTTCATTTTGGGATGGGCAGTCAACAAAGCGGTTGCGAATTCACCGGAGCCGCCGCCGACATCCACCACAGTTTCGGTCGCGGCGAACTTGATGGCTTGCAGCACCTGCATCGCCACCCGTCGAGTGACGGCAACCATCGCCTGATGGAAGACGGCGGCGGCCTCCGGATCGTCGGGCAACGCGCTGAAATTGTCCGCTCCCGGCGTATTTCGGCAGGGCCGACCGGTGCGCACGCTGAATTCCAATTCACCGCGCTCCGCCCATCGCGCGCTGCGCAGAAGCGCCCAGGCGTGCAGCGAGTCCGGTGCGGCAGGATCGAGCAGCGTCCCCATGCGGGTGAGTTGGAAGCATTCGTCCGCACGCTCCGCTACCAGGCCCAAACTCATCAGGTATCGCAGCAGGCGAACCAATGAATTGGCATCAGTGCCTGTTTCTCGCCCCAGCGACTGCGCAGTGCGCGGCTGGGCCGCCAGGAGGGCCGGCACGCCGAGCGTGGCGGCGGCGCAGATGGCCTGCGTCATCCAATGGCCGTCGAGCATGGCCCGCAGATCGGTATGGTCCTGGGCGGTGGTGTCGGTGTACATAGACTGCTCATTCCAGCCGGATACCGGCATCGTGGATCACGGCGCCCCACTTCAGGTATTCCGCCTTTATGAACGAGGCAAATTCGTCTGGCGGCTCGATGCCGGCCTCGAGTCCAAACGAATTGAAATACTCGTGGGCCTCGGGCGTGGCGGAGATCTTCGAGATGTCCTCGTATAACTGTGCGATCACAGGCTTTGGCGTCGCTGCGGGCGCCGACACTCCTGTCCAGGACAGGTATTCGTAGCCTGCAACTCCCGCCTCGGCCACCGTGGGGATGTCGGGAAGCGCTTGCAACCTGCGCGGCCCGGTCACGCCCAGCGCGCGCAGCCGACCCGATTTCACGTACGGCAATTGCGTATTCATGCCGTCCATCGACCACGTCAAGTACCCGGCAAGCAGATCCGTCATCAAGGCGCCACCGCCCTTGTAAGGCACATGCGTGGCCTGGATACCGGCGGCGTGCTTGAACAGTTCGCTCGCCAGATGGGGCGGCGTCCCGGTGCCCGGCGAGCCGTAATTCAACGCGCCGGGCCGCGCCTTCGCCAACTGCACGAGCTCAGCCACCGAATTGACCGGCACGTCGCGATTCACCGTCAGCAGCAACGGCCCGACGCCCAGCCGCGTGATGGGGGCAAAGTCGGTCAGCGGGTCGTAGCCGGTGTGCGGGTACAGGTGGGGATTGATGGCCATCGTGCCCTGATGCACGAACAGGAGAGTGCGCCCATCGGGCTCGCTGTGAGCGGCACTCTGTGTGCCGATGTTGCCCCCCGCGCCCGGCCGGTTTTCCAC
>JAAOZX010000219.1 GCA_012274225.1 Comamonadaceae bacterium
ACCTTCCCTTGAACTGTTAGTAGGTTAGCGTGAGTGAAAAGGCGGGGATTTATCCCCGCCTTTTCTGCTTTTCCACCGTCCCTTTTTTGCATTGAATATGAAGTTGTTTTGCTTAGTTTTCCGCAGCGCCCTCGCGCTGGTAATTTGCAGCCCTCTGGCTGCGTTTTCGGCCGATGCCGTCCTCGCCGAAATCGGTAAGAGCTCGGTGACCAGCAGCGACGTTCAAGGCGATGCCCTTCGAATTCCTGCCGAGACTCGCAAGGACATCCTGGTCAAGCCCGAGGCTGTGCAGCAGCTCTCCAGCAATCTGGTGATCCGACGCGAAGTGGCGGCCGAGGCCGAAGCGGCCGGGCTGGCAAATGACCCCGCCGTTCAAGCTGCGATTCGGATTGCACGCGACCGGATCTTGTCCGACCTCTTGTTTGCGCGCATGGATGCCGCCAACAAGCCTTCACGCCAGGTTGTGGAAGCTCTGGCCTTGACAAACTACAACGCCAATCCGAAGCGCTTTGACCTGCCGGAAGAATTCGGCGCCAGCCACATCCTGATCAAATCGGATACGCCCGATGCGAAAGCAAAGGCCGAGGCTATCCTGGCTGAACTGAAAGCGGGGGCTGACTTCGCCACGTTGGCCAAGAAATACTCACAGGACACCAGCGGGCATAATGGCGGCAGCCTCGGCTACTTTTCCATTGGCCAGATGGTTCCCGAATTCGATGCAGCGATCCGGAAGATGCAGAAACCCGGCGAACTGAGCGATGTGGTGCAAACCCAATTCGGCTACCACATCATCAAGTTCGAAGGAAAACGCTCTGCTGGCGTGCGCCCGTTTGAACAGGTCAAAGAGGTCCTGATGCGCGAAGCAGAAACGAAAGTTCTGAACGACAAGCGGCTGGAGTACGTCCAGCGCATCCAGAACACCATCAAATTCAATCAGGCTGCGATCGAGGCGTTTGCGGAGTCCAACCAGAAATAAGGGCGCGCGCCCCTCCCGACGGCGGGGCGGCGCTGCTGCTGCGCCCCCGGTCGTAACGTGATTCAATGACTGCGATCGTCGAAGAAGCGCGGGCCGTCTGGCGCGCCCGCTCGCTCGTCTGGGTGCTGACCCGGCGCGAAATCGTGGCCCGCAACGCCGGGTCGGCCGGCGGTTGGCTCTGGTCCTATGCGCAGCCCCTGCTGATGGTGGCCGCGTACTACCTGGTGTTCGATGTGGTGTTTGCCATGCGTCTGGGCGAGAACGCGCCCACCCGCGCTGCCGGTGCCTTCCTGGTGGTGGGTGCGCTGCCCTGGATGGCCTTTTGCGACACGGTCAGCCGGTCCATGAACAGCCTGATCGATGCCGGCAGCTTGCTGCAGCGCAGCCCCTTGCCCGCGGTGCTGTTTCCGGTGCGAACCGCCCTGGCCAGCACGGTGATCTATGCGCCCATCATCCTGGCGTTGACGCTGGCGTATGGGCCGATGCACCGCTTCAGCCCGGCATTGCTGGCCATGGTGCCGCTGGTGGCCTTGCAGCTGCTGCTGTCCCTCGTGCTGGGCTACCTGCTGGCGATCTTCGCCGCCGCCATGCGCGATACGCTCCAGGTGGTGGCGTTCCTGTTTCAGGTCGGGATCTTCCTGTCGCCGGTGCTGTTTCCCGCGACCATGTTTCCGCAGGGCTGGCGCTGGGTCCTTTGGCTGAACCCGATGTCCGCGCCGGTCACCGGCTACCAGGCCATCCTGCTGCAGGGGCAGTGGCCCACATGGACGGCCTGGGCCGTCACGCTGGCGTGGATCGTGGTGCTGACGGGCGCATTGGCGGTCGTGGTGAGCCGCAGCCGCGATCAGATCGCGGATTGGCTATGAGCGCGACCCCCGGTGGCATCGTTCTGAGGACGGCCGATCTCGGCAAGGAATACCGCCTCTATGACTCCCCGCGCCAGCGCCTGGCCTCGCTGCTGACGGGGCGCGCCTCCTATCGCAGCCAGTGGGCCTTGCGCGGCGTGACTTTCGAGCTGCGGCGCGGCCAGTGCATGGGCGTGGTGGGCGACACCGGAGCCGGCAAGAGCACGCTGCTCAAGCTGATCGCCGGAACCCTGAAGCCGTCCACCGGCTCGCTGGCGCAACTGGGGCGGGCCACCGCGATCCTGGAGCTCGGCGCCGGTTTCCACCCGGAATTCAGCGGACGGGACAACCTCTTCTTCGGCGGCAGCCTGATCGGCATCGGTCAGGCGCAAATGCTCAAGCTCCAGGATTCGATCATCGAGTTCTCGGAACTCGGCGCTGCCATTGACCGGTCCGTGAAGACCTATTCGTCCGGCATGACGGTGCGGCTGGCCTTTGCCCTGGTCACCGCCGTGGAGCCCGACGTCCTGATCGTGGACGAGGCGCTGGCCGTTGGCGACCAGCACTTCCAGAAGAAATGCGTCGAGCGCATCGAGGCCTTCCGCGGCAATGGCTGCACCATCCTGTTCTGTTCGCACAGCCTCTACCATGTGCGCCAGTTGTGCGATGTCGCGCTCTGGCTGGATGGCGGCAAACAGCGGTTGTGGGGTCCGACCGAGCGCGTGCTGGCCGGCTACGAATCGCACGTGCGCGAGCAAAACCAGAAGGACAAGGCACCGCCCCCTCCGGTGCCTGGTGCCAGTCCGGCTCCACGCGCCGCAGCCGTTCTCGAGCCCGAACGCCGGGGCGCCATCGTCTCGGTGGATGTCGCCAAGCTGGGAGCCGGCGAGCCGCCCCTGCTGGAGGGGCCCGACCTGAAGGTGACCGTGGTGGCGCGCATGGCGGATGGCGAACAGCCCACCATGGGCGTGATGCTGGAGCAGGCCCATGGCGTCGGCATCACGGTTGCAGCCACGCACGCCGACGGCAGTGCCCCGGTTCGTGGCCCCGATGGGCTCTGGCGAGCCACCGTCACCTTTCCC
>JAAOZX010000220.1 GCA_012274225.1 Comamonadaceae bacterium
ATGAATCGTGCGCTGCACCTGGCTGAACAGCTGATCGCCCGCCGCTCCGTGACGCCGGAAGACGGGCAGTGCCAGCGCATCGTCGGAGAGCGCCTGGAGCCGCTGGGGTTCGCCGGCGAAACCATGGCAAGCGGCCCGGAAACCTTCCGTGTCACCAACTTGTGGACCAAGCGTGCCGGCCGCCTCGAAGCAACTCCAGCCGGCGGCCGAACCGTTGTCTTCGCCGGCCACACCGACGTGGTGCCGACCGGGCCGCTGGAACAGTGGACCAGTGACCCGTTCACGCCCGCGCATCGCGACGGCAAGCTTTACGGGCGCGGCGCCGCCGACATGAAGACGTCGATCGCCGCCTTCGTCGTGGCGGCGGAAGAATTCCTGGCCACTCATCCCGATCCGGCATTGTCGATCGCGTTGCTGCTGACCAGCGACGAGGAAGGCCCCTCCATCGACGGCACGGCCGTGGTCTGCGACCGGCTGCGCGACCGCGGCGAGCGGCTGGACTGGTGCATCGTCGGCGAGCCGACTTCGGTCGGACGAGTCGGGGACACGATCAAGAACGGGCGCCGCGGCAGCATGAGCGCACGGCTCACCGTCGAGGGCGTGCAGGGCCATATCGCCTATCCGCAGTTGGCCCGCAATCCGGTGCACCAGGCACTGCCGGCGCTGGCCGAGCTGGCGCGGCTGGAATGGGACCGGGGCAACCCGTTCTTTCCGGCCACCAGCTGGCAGATCAGCAACATCCATGGCGGCACCGGCGCGACCAACGTGATCCCGGGCGCGGTGGTGATCGACTTCAATTTCCGCTTCGGCACCGAGTCCACGCCCGAAGGCCTGCAACGGCGCACCCGAGAGGTGCTGGACCGGCATGGGCTGGATTACGAGCTGGAATGGGTGGTGGGTGGCCTGCCCTTCCTGACAACGCCCGGCGAACTCGTGGGTGCGATCCAGGACGCGATCCGCGGCGAGACCGGCATCGAAACCGAACTGTCCACCACCGGTGGCACCAGCGACGGCCGGTTCATCTCGCGCATCTGCCCGCAGGTGATCGAGTTCGGGCCGGTGAACGCCAGCATCCACAAGATCGACGAACACGTGCGCGTGGCCGACATCGAGCCGTTGAAGAACATCTACCGGCGCACGCTGGAGAACCTGGAAGCCAACCTCTGAAGGCCGGACATCCAGATATCCGGACGCAGAAGACGCAAAAGTAACGCAGAAGACGCAAAAGGAGAAAGTCCAATCAGCCAGTTGGCTGTTCTTTTGCGCCTTTTGATTTGTTTCTGCGTCTTCTGCGTCCTGACTTTTTGATTTCATGACCCTTATCGAACTCGTCCGCCGAGCCGCCCGCCTGCTCAAGCAATCGGGCGTCGCCTTCGGCCATGGCACCACCAACGCCAGCGATGAGGCGGCGTGGCTGGTGCTGTGGCGCCTGGGCGTGCCGCTGGACCAGCTCGATGAAGTGGGCGGCATGGCGGTGTCGCCGCAGCAGCGCGACGACGTACTCGAGCTCATCGAGGAACGCATCGGCTCGCGCAAGCCCGCTGCCTATCTCACCCGCGAAGCCTGGCTGCAGGGCGTGCCCTTTTACGTGGACGAGCGGGTCATCGTGCCGCGGAGTTTCATCGCCGAGCTGATCGTGGATGGCAGCCTCGCCCCCTGGTTGAGCGACGCCACCCGACGTGTGCTCGACCTGTGCACCGGCAACGGAAGTCTCGCCGTGCTTGCGGCCCTGGCCTGGCCCGAGGTCACCGTCGATGCAGCTGACATCTCGCTCGCGGCGCTCGAGGTCGCCAAGATCAACGTCGACAAGCACGCCCTGGCGACACGCATCCGGCTGGTCGAGTCCGACGCCCTGGAGTCGGTGCCGGGGCCGTACGACCTCATGCTGTGCAATCCGCCCTATGTCAATGCCGTCAGCATGGCGCAATTGCCCGCCGAATACCTCGCCGAGCCCGCGCTGGCGCTGGCCGGCGGGGCCGACGGAATGGACTTCGTGCGCGGGCTGCTGCGCCAGGCCGCGGCGCACCTGAACGCACAAGGCGTCCTGGTGCTGGAAATCGGCAACGAGCGCGCCCATTTCGAAGCGGCCTTTCCGCGGCTGGAGGCGCTTTGGCTGGCAACCAGTGCCGGCGAGGACCAGGTGCTGCTCCTCACCCGCGAAAGCCTGGCCAGCGCGCCGCTCGCGCGATGACCGGCCTGCCACCCCGGATCCGGTCCGGTAGGACAATCGACCCATGACCCAAGACATCACCACCCGCGTGCTGCACGCCGACCGGCTGGCCGGCGCCGAACACGGCGCCGTGCTCAAGCCGCTGCACATCGCCACCGCCTACGGCTATGCGACCGCGGAAGAACTCACCGCCGTGTTCCAGGGCCAGCAAAGCGGCCACATCTATGGCCGCCAGGGCAACCCCACCACGGCGGCGCTGGAGACCAAGATCAGCATGATGGAGGACTCAGTGGGCACCGTGTGCTTCGCCACCGGCATGGCGGCAATCTGTTCCTCCTTCCTGGCCTTGCTGAAGAAAGGCGACCACGTGGTGGCCAGCCGCTTCCTGTTCGGCAACACCGCGAGCTGGATGAACACCCTGACCCAGCTCGGCTGCGAAGTCACGCTGGTGGACGCCACCCAGGCCGACAACGTCGCCGCGGCGCTGCGGCCGCAGACCCGGCTGGTCTTTGTCGAAACCATCGCGAATCCGCGCACCCAGGTTGCGGACCTGGCCGGTATCGGAACGCTGTGCGCGCAGCGTGGCCTCGTCTACGTCGTGGACAGCACCATGACCACACCGCATCTGTTCCAGCCGAAGACGGTGGGTGCCTCGCTCGTCGTGCACTCGCTGTCCAAGTCCATCTGCGGCCATGGCAATGCTTTGGGCGGCTCGATCTCCGACACGGGCCTCTTCGACTGGGACCGGTATCCCAACCTGCTGCCGGCCTACCGCAAGGGCCCGGCCTCGGGCTGGGGGCTGTTGCAGATCCGCAAGAAGGGCCTGCGCGACATCGGCGCCACCCTCAGCGCCGAACACGGCCATCGCATCGCAGCCGGGGCCGAAACCCTGGCCCTGCGGATGGCGCGGGCCTGCGCCAACGCTTCGGCCCTGGCGCAATGGCTCGAGGCGCATTCGCTGGTGGACAAAGTGCACTACCCCGGCCTGGCCAGCCATCCGCAACACGAGCGGGCCGGCTCGCTGTTCCGCGGTTTCGGCGCGCTGCTGGCCTTCGAAGCGGTCCCGGGGGTCGATGCGTTCGAGGTCCTCAACGCCTTGCAGCTGGTGATCAAGGCCAGCCATCTCGGGGACAACCGCACGCTGGCGCTGCCGGTGGCCCGCACCATCTTCTGGGAAATGGGCGCCGAGCAACGCGCCAGCATGGAGATTGCCGACTCGCTGATCCGCGTGTCGGTCGGCATCGAGGCGCAGGATGACCTGCTGGCCGATTTCACGCAGGCGTTCGATCGCCTGCGCCAGAAAAGGCCGGCGTGATCACACTGCGCAACCTGACCCTTCGGCGCAGCGCCAAGGTGCTGCTGGACAACGTCTCGGTCACCCTCAACCCGGGCGAAAAGGTCGGCCTGGTCGGACGCAACGGCGCCGGCAAGTCCACACTGTTCGGCCTGATCAACGGCAGCCTGCACGAGGACAGCGGCGACTTCTCGATGCCCTCGCAGTGGCGCCTGAGCCAGGTGGCGCAGGACATGCCCGACACCGATGAGCCGGCCACCGACTTTGTCCTGGGCGGCGACACCCGCCTGATGGACCTGCGTGCCGCCCTGACGCGCGCCGAAGAGCGTCATGACCACGACCTGGACAGTGCCGACATCGGCATGCAGATCGCCCACCTGCATTCGGACCTGGCCGATGCCGGCGAGCACGACGCGATGCCGCGCGCGCAGTCGCTGATCCTGGGCCTGGGCTTCAAGACCGCGGAGCTCGGGCAGCCGGTCAACAGTTTTTCCGGCGGCTGGCGCATGCGGCTGCAACTGGCTCGGGCGCTGATGAGCCCGTCCGACCTGCTGCTGCTGGACGAGCCGACCAACCACCTGGACCTGGACGCGCTGGTGTGGCTGGAAGCCTGGCTCAAGCGCTACGACGGCACGCTGATCGTGATCAGCCACGACCGCGAGTTCCTCGACGCCGTGACCGACGTCACCCTCCACATCGAGCGGCAGCAGCTCACCCGCTACGGCGGCAACTACAGCGCCTTCGAAACCCTGCGGGCCCAGCAGCTCGAACTGCAGCAATCGGCCTTCTCCAAGCAGAAGGAAAGAATCGCGCACCTGCAGAAGTTCATCGACCGTTTCAAGGCCAAGGCGTCCAAGGCGAAGCAGGCGCAAAGCCGGGTCAAGGCGCTGGAGCGGATGGAAAAGATCGCCCCGGTGCTGGCCGACGCGGATTTCACCTTCGAGTTCAAGGAGCCGGCCAACCTGCCCAATCCGATGCTGTCGATCCGCGACGGGCAGTTCGGCTATGTCGTGGACGGCCAGCCCAAGCTGATCGTCGGCGGCGTGAACCGTTCGGTGATGGCCGGCCAGCGCATCGGCATCCTGGGCGCCAACGGCCAGGGCAAGTCGACCCTGGTCAAGACCATCGCCCGCGAGATTCCGGCGCTGGGCGGCACGATCACCGAAGGCAAGGGCCTGAACATCGGCTACTTCGCCCAGCAGGAACTCGACGTGCTGCGGCCGCAGGACACGCCGCTCGAGCACATGACGCGGCTGGCCCGCGAGCTGGGTCCCAACTCGGGGGAATCCGGGCGCGAGCAGGACCTGCGCAATTTCCTGGGCACCTTCAACTTCACCGGCGACATGGTCAAGCAGACCGTCGGCACCATGAGCGGCGGCGAGAAGGCGCGGCTGGTGCTGGCGATGATGGTCTGGCAGCGGCCCAACCTGCTGCTGCTGGACGAGCCGACCAACCACCTGGACCTGGCCACGCGCGAGGCCCTGTCGATGGCGCTCAACGAGTTCGAGGGCACGGTGATGCTGGTGAGCCACGATCGCGCACTGCTGCGCGCTGTGTGCGACGAGTTCTGGCTGGTGGGGCGCGGCCAGATCGCGCCCTTCGACGGCGACCTCGACGACTATCAGCGCTATTTGCTCGATGAGGCCAAGCGCCTGCGCGAGCTGGCACGCCTCGACGCGGACGCTGGCGCGCCGGCACCCGCCAAGCCGCAGGCCGCTGCGGCAAGGGCAGCCGCCGCCGAGGGCCGGTCACCGCTCACGCCGCAGGAGCAACGCAAGCAGGACGCGCAGCAGCGCCAGCAACTGAGCGCACGCACCAGGCCGCTCAAGCGCGAGCTGGAGCAGGCCGAACGCAAAATGGCCGAACTCCAGGCTGAGAAATCGGCGCTGGAGGCGCGCCTCGCGAGTGCCGCACCCCCCGCCGAGCTGGCCGAACTCGGCCGGCGCCTCAAAGCCGCGGGCGACCAGATCGCCCAGCTGGAGGAGCGCTGGCTGGCCCTGTCCAGCGACGTCGAAGCGATTGAAACAGCGCGTCAACCCTCTTGAGCGACGGCCATCACGCCCCAGGTACAACCGATGGAAACAGCCCTGCAACTCGCCGAAGGCAATGAAGTCCTGCTGAGCGCCGTGCGCCGCAGCCGCAAGCTGCTGAACCGGCGTGCCCTGGTGGGCGCCGCCGCCAGCGTGGTCCCCGTGCCCGGCCTGGACTGGGCGGTTGACGCCGCCCTGCTGTCGCGTCTGGTGCCGGCCATCAATGCGCAGTTCGGCCTGAGCCCGCAGCAACTGGACCGGTTGCCTGCGCACAAGCGCGAGCAGGTGCAAAAAGCCCTCGCGATGGTGGGCTCGGTCATGATCGGGAAATTCGTGACCCGCGATCTCGTGATCCGGATGGCCAGCGCGGCGGGCAAGCGCTTGACGGTGCAACAGGCAGTCAAATACGTGCCGCTGGCCGGCCAGGCGGTGTCCGCCGTGATGGGCTACACCGCGTTGCGCTACCTGGGTGAGGAACACATCAAGGATTGCGTGCGGGTGGCCCAGGCCGCCCAGCTCGCGCTGCCGGCACCCACCCGCTAGGCGGCAACCGCTTCCGGCGCGGGTCTTCGCTCGAATGCGATGCGGCTGGCCCAGCCGACGCCGTCGGGTCCGCTGCCCAGCGTCATCCGGGCGCCCATCAGATGGGAGTACTGAGCCACCAGCGCCAGCCCCAACCCGACGCCTTCGCCCAGCAACTGGCCGGCTTCGCCCTGCATTCCGCGCTGCATCATCTTGCGCTGCACTTCGCCGGGCAGGCCCGAGCCGTTGTCGAGAACCGAAAGCACGGTGACATCGGTGGCCTGCTCGATCGCCACCGTCACGGCGGGCGGCCCGTGCGTCCCGTCCGTGCCGTATCGCAACGCGTTGTCCAGCAGGTTATTGAGAATGCCGCTGATCAGTATGGCGTCTCCCACCACCTCGGTGGGCACATCGATCCCCAGGGCGCCCAGGTCGATGCCTTTTGCATCCGCGCTGGGCAGGAATCGCAGCACCGTCTCTCGCACCACCTCGTCCAGCCGCACCGGGCCCAGCTTCAGGCTGGCTTCGACCTCGTGCGCCACGGCGAGGTCCAGCAACTGGTCCACCATCCGGCTGGCGCGGGCCTGGCTGCTGGCAATGCGTTCGAGCTGCTCGCGCCACGATGCCGGGTCCTTCTGGGCCAGTCCATACTCGGCCAGGGCGCGAATGCCGGCCAGCGGCGTGCGCAGCTCGTGCGCGACGTTGCCGGCAAATTCCCGCTGGGCGCGCACGCTGCGCTCCAGCCGTTGCAGCAGCGAATTGACGGCGCCCGCCAGGCGGACGACGTCGCGCGTGGTCGCCGGCACCTCCACCGGAGTCAGGTCGCTGGCATCCCGGTCGTCCACCGCCTGCTGCAACTGTGCCAGCGGCTTCAGGTCGGCCTTGACCAGCCGGGTGACCCACCAGGCCACTAAAGCGAGCAGCACCAGCTGCGGAACCAGCGAGTACAGCAGCAGACGACGCAGCAAGTCGGTGCGGCCCACCTGGGTCTCGGCGACGACGATGTCAATCGGGATCGGCTGATTGCGATGCAGGGTCACCGCCCGCAGGACTTGGCCATTGAAGTCGAGTTCGCCGTAGCGGTGCGCGAGCTGAAGGACTTCGGGTCTCATCGTGAGACCGGGTTCGCCCGCCAGCAGCGCGCCGTCCGGACCGGCGATGGCGAAATGCGTGGTCTCCACCGGGTCGTACAGGATGGTGTCCAGCTCGCGCAGCGTCAGTGCGAGGCGCACGGCGCCGCGATCCTGCTGCAAGTTGGACGCCAGCAGATAGGCGTCGTCGAGCAGCGACCGATCGAAGGCGTTCTGGGTGAAGAAATGCGCCACGGCCACGGCCAGTACCGCGCCAGCGATCCAGGTCAGGGCCAGCGGCGCCATCACATGGCGCAGGACCCGGCTGCCCAGCGACGGGAAGCCGTCGGGTTCGCTCAAGCCTCGGCCTCCAGCAGGTAGCCCAGGCCGCGCAGCGTGCGGATGCGCACGCCGGAACCGGCGAGCTTGCGGCGCAGGCGGGAAACGAAGGCTTCCAGCGCGTTGTCGCCCAGGCAGTCCTCCAGGTCGGAGAGCTTGGCCGACAGCGTCCGCTTGCTCACCACCCGGCCGGCGGGGGTCATGAGCTCCCAAAGCACCTCGAATTCACGCGCGGGCAACTCCAGGTCCTGGTCATCGAGCTTGAAGCGCCGCGCCTGGCGATCCAGCGCCAATCGAGCCACCTGAACGTGGTCCTGGGTGCCCTGGGTGCGGCGCACCAGCGCCCGCAAGCGCGCTTCCACCTCGGCCAGGTCGAAGGGCTTGCCCAGGTAATCGTCGGCGCCAGCGTTCAGGCCCGCGATCCGTTCGTCGGTGCGGTTGCGTGCCGTCAACACCAGAACCGGCGTGCGGTCGCCGCGGGCGCGGGCGGCGCGCAGGGCTGCGAGACCACTGCCCAGTCCGCTGCGCGGATGCGCCGTTTGCGGCAGGTTCAGGTCCAGCAGTACCGCGTCGAACTCCTGAACGCGCCAGAGATGGTCGGCTTGCTCCACCGCACCGGCCACGTCGACGCGGTGACCCGCGTCGTTCAGGCTTCGCACCATCACGTCGCGCAGCACGACGTCGTCTTCAACCAGCAGGATTCGCATGAAAGAGGATGTATCCGTCTACCTGAGCATGAGTCTACGCATTTTCACTAATTGAAATGGTCAGCTTCAAGTCAGGCGGCGGAAACGATAAGGAAGGTGCTGCACCTTACTGTCGTGCTCACGAGAAAGCAACCCGATGAAGATCAAGAGCCAGAAGGATTTCTACTCCGGCGTCATGTTCATGGCCGTGGGCCTCGCCTTCGCCTGGGGCGCGACCACCTACACCATCGGCGAGGGCGCGCGCATGGGGCCGGGCTACTTCCCGCTGGTGCTGGGCCTGCTGCTGGCGGCCCTGGGTGCCTTCGTCCTGTTTGAGGCCGTGGTGGTCGAGACCGAGGACGGCGAACCGATCGGGGCCTGGGCCTGGCGGCCGCTGGGCTTCATCATCGCGGCCAACCTGCTGTTCGGCGTCTTGCTGGGCGGGCTGCCCAGCATCGGGCTGCCGGCCATGGGGATGATCGTGGCCATTTACGGTCTGACCCTCGTGTCGGCGCTGGCCAGCGCCGAGTTCAACCTGAAGGAAGTGTTGATTCTGGCCACGATCCTGTCGATCGGCAGCTACCTGGCTTTCATCTTGCTGCTCAAACTGCAGTTCCAGGTCTGGCCCACGTTCATCACGGGCTGAAATAAGAATAGAAGGACACGCACCATGGACCTGATTACCAATCTCTCGATCGGCTTTGGCGTCGCCGTGACGCCCATCAACCTGCTCTATTGCTTCATCGGCTGCATCCTGGGCACACTGATCGGCGTGCTGCCCGGCATCGGCCCGGTGGCCACCATCGCCATGTTGCTGCCGGCGACCTATGCCCTGCCGCCGGTGTCGGCCCTGATCATGCTGGCCGGGATCTACTACGGTGCCCAGTACGGCGGCTCGACCACGGCCATCCTGGTCAACCTGCCGGGTGAGTCGTCCTCTGTGGTGACCTGCATCGACGGGTACCAGATGGCAAGGCAGGGCCGCGCGGGCCCGGCGCTCGCTGCCGCCGGCCTGGGCTCGTTCTTCGCCGGTTGCGTCGGCACGCTGATCCTGGCCGCGTTCGCGGCGCCGCTGACCGAAGTGGCGTTCAAGTTCGGCCCGGCCGAATATTTCTCGCTGATGATCCTGGGCCTGATCGGCGCCGTGGTGCTGGCTTCCGGGTCCCTGATCAAGGCGATCGCGATGATCGTGCTGGGCCTGTTGCTCGGGCTGGTGGGCACCGACGTCAATTCGGGGGTGGCGCGCTACTCGTTCGACATCCCCGAACTCACCGACGGCATCGGCTTCATCACCATCGCGATGGGCGTGTTCGGCTACGGCGAAATCATCAGCAACCTGGCGCAGGGCGACGAGAAGCGCGAGGTGTTCACGGCCAAGGTTCAGGGCTTGTTCCCGACCAAGCAGGACTTCAAGGACATGATCCCGGCCGTGCTGCGCGGCACCTTCCTGGGATCGGCCCTGGGCATACTGCCGGGCGGTGGCGCCCTGCTGGCTTCATTTGCCTCCTACGCCCTGGAAAAGAAGGTCAAGAGCAAGCCCGGCGAAATCCCGTTCGGCAAGGGCAACATCCGCGGCGTGGCCGCACCCGAGTCGGCCAACAACGCCGGCGCCCAGACGTCGTTCATCCCGCTGTTGACGCTGGGCATTCCGCCCAATGCCGTGATGGCACTGATGGTGGGTGCGATGACCATCCACAACATCCAGCCGGGCCCCCAGGTCATGACCAGCAACCCGCAGCTGTTCTGGGGCCTGATCGCCTCGATGTGGCTGGGCAACCTGATGCTGATCATCCTGAACCTGCCGCTGATCGGCATGTGGATCAAGCTGCTGACGGTGCCCTATCGCTGGCTGTTCCCGGCCATCGTG
>JAAOZX010000221.1 GCA_012274225.1 Comamonadaceae bacterium
AGTTGACCTGCAGGTCGTTGAGCGTGCGGTACGGGATCTCGGGGAGCAGGTTCGCGCGCCGCACCGCGAACGGATCGAGCTTCAATTGCGCGGCCATCTCGTCGAGCAGCGCCTCGAAGGCAAAACGCACCTGCACGGCGCCATGGCCGCGCATCGCGCCGCAGGGCGGCAGGTTGGTATAGACGCGGTATCCGCGATAGCGCGAAGCGCTCAGCTTGTAGAGCGCGTGCAGCAGCGCGCCGGCGTACAGGATCGTGACCAGGCCGTAGCCCGCGTAAGCGCCACCGCGTTGCACGACCTCGGCATCGACGGCGGTGATCCGGCCGTCCGCCTTCATGCCGATCTTCATCCGCATCTCGCTGGCCGGCCGCCCGCGGTGGGTGATGAAGACCTCCTCACGCGTCAGTTCGAGCTTGACCCGGTCGTTCGCAGCGCGGGCCAGCAGCGCGGTGATCATCTCGAAGTTCAGCGGTTCGACGCGATGGCCGAAGCCGCCGCCCACGAACGGCTTGACGACCCGCACCTGCGCTTCGTCCAGCCCCAGCGTCTGCGCCAGCATCAGGTGCAGGTAATAGGGCACCTGGGTGACCGAGTGCACGGTCAGGCGCTGGCGCTCGGGTTCCCACTCGGCGACGGTGGCGTCGAGCTCGATCTGGCCGTGGTAGACCTCGTTGCCGACGAAGGTGCGCTCCAGCACCAGGTCGGACTTGGCGAACTCGGCGTCGACATCTCCGAAATCCTGTTCGACCTTGCGCTCCACGTTGCCCGGCTTGCTGTCGTGCAGCGGCACCGCACCCTCTGCGCGCGCATCGGCGGTGGTGAAGTAGGCCGGCAGCTCTTCGATATCGAAGCTGATCGCGCGCAGCGCCGCTTCGGCCGTGGCGTCGTCGATGGCCGCCACCGCGGCCAGCGGTTCGCCCCGGTAGCGCACCTTACCCCGCGCCATCGGGTACTCGTTCTGCGCGATCGGGATCACGCCGTAGGGCGCGGCGAAGTCCTGGCCCGTGACGACCGCGCGCACGCCGGGGATGGCGAGCGCCTTGGCCGTGTCGATGGAGCGGATGATGCCGTGGGCGATGGGCGAGCGCAGGATCCGGCCGACCAGGGCCGGGCCCAGCGGCAGGTCGGCGGTGTAGCGTGCGCGACCGGTGACCTTTTCGATGCCGTCGACCAGCGGCTTGCGCACGCCGACTGAGTGAGTGGCCGGCTCCGGGCCGTGGCGCAGGGCGACGTGATCGAGCTTCATGCGCGTGCCTCCGCCGCGGTCTGCACCGATTCGATGATCTTGACGTAACCGGTGCAGCGGCAGATGTTGCCCGACAGCGCGGTGCGGATCTGCGCCTCGGTCGGATTCGGTTCGCGCCGCAGCAAGGCCTCGGCGGCCATCACCATGCCCGGGGTGCAGAAGCCGCACTGGGTGCCCAATTTCTCATGGAAGGCCTGCTGCAGCCGGCTCATGCGGCCCGATTCGGTCAGCCCCTCGATGGTTTCGATCCGGCGGCCGGCCACGCTGGCAGCCAGCGTGATGCAGGCCAGCCGCGGCTGGTCATCCACCAGCACGGTGCAGGCGCCGCATTCGCCGCCGTCGCAACCCTGCTTGGTGCCCGAAAGCCCCAGCTGGTCGCGCAGCACTTCCAGCAGCAACGCGCTGCCGGGCGCCGCCACGTCGTGGGTGCGGCCGTTGACATTCAGGCTCAGTAACTGCTTCGCCATCTTTCAGGACTCCTTCGGGCGCAGGTCGCGCACCCGCACGGCCTTGCCTTGTGAACGCGGCACGGTGCCGGGCTGCTGCACCATGACGTCGGTGGTGATACCCACCATGGATTTGATGTGGTGCTTGACATCGCGCGCCACTGCCGGGAACAGCGACGCATCGGTGCCGGGCAGGGCCTCGACCTCGACGCGCACGTGGTCCAGGATGCCGTGCCGCTCGACCACCAGCTGGTAATGCGGCGCGATGTGCGGGCGCCCGACCAGCACCGCCTCGATCTGCGACGGATAGACGTTGACGCCGCGGATGATCAGCATGTCGTCGTTGCGGCCGGTGATGCGCAGGATGCGCACATGGGTGCGGCCGCAGGCGCACGGAGCCGTGGTGAGACGCGTGATGTCGCGGGTGCGGTAGCGCAGCATCGGCAGCGCCTGCTTGGTCAGCGTGGTGATCACCAGCTCGCCGGCCTCGCCTTCGGGAAGCACCTTGCCGGTCTCCGGGTCGATCACCTCGAACAGGAAGTGGTCCTCCCAGCCGTGCAGGCCGTCCTGGACCTCGCACTCGCAGGCGACGCCCGGACCCATGATTTCCGACAGGCCGTAGATGTCCACCGCCTTCAGGCCGATGCGCGTCTCGATCTCCTTGCGCATCGCGGCGCTCCAGGGCTCGGCGCCGAACATGCCGATCTGCAGCGCGCTCTTGCGCAGGTCGACGCCCTGCTCGTCCGCCACCTCGGCGATCGCCAGCGCGTAGGAAGGCGTGGCGCACAGCACCCGCGCCTTGAAGTCCATGATCAGGCCGACCTGGCGCTCGGTCGATCCGCCCGACACCGGCACCACCACCGCGCCCAGGCGCTCGGCGCCGTAGTGCGCGCCGAGGCCGCCGGTGAACAGGCCGTAGCCGTAGGCGTTGTGCACCACGTCGCCGCGCCGCACCCCCGCTGAATACAGCGAGCGGGCCATCAGGTCGGCCCAGTTGTCGATGTCCTCCTGGGTGTAGCCGACCACCGTGGGCTTGCCGGTGGTGCCCGACGATGCATGCAGCCGCGCCAGCTGGTCGTGCGGCCGGGCGAACAGGCCGAACGGGTACTGGTCGCGCAGGTCGGTCTTGACGGTGAACGGCAGCGAGGCCACGTCGGCCAGGCTACGGACGTCTGCCGGCTTCACCCCCAGCTTGTCCAGCCGCTGGCGGACCAACGGGACGTTGGTGTGGGCGTTGGTCAGCGTGGTCCGCAGCCGTTCCAGCTGCAGCTTGGCCAGCTTTTCGCGCGGCATGGTTTCAACGGCGGCGTGCAGGTAGGTGCGCTCGCGCGCCGACTTGCCATGCTGCCCGACTTCTGCCTTGGAAATAGCACCCATGGAGTCTCCTGCCTGGTTTTGAGTGTGAGAGTCAGCGCGCTACACCGCGCACCGGCAACCGGGCCAGGGTGAAGCCCTGGTTGTACGAAGCCCGGGTGATCAGCGTGAACTTGAATTGCGCGCCGGCGAGCGCCGCCAGCGCGCCGGCGGCGCCCAGCAGGATCGGCGACCAGGAACCGGCCACGCCCCAGAAGGCGAGCACGGCCAACACCAACGGAAGTGCGCTGCCCAGCCATTGCAGGTTGCGGCCGGTGCCGTCGATGGCGGCCAGCGCCGGCGCCGCCACGACCTTGGAAACGCGGCCGCGCCAGATCCGCCAGGCGACCCAGCGCGCCAGCAGCAAGGCGACGAACAGCAGTCCCAGCGCCGCGCCCGCGACCGGCTGCCCGGAATTCGCGAGCCAGTACAGACCCGCGCCTTCGGCCAGGCCGGTGAGCATCATCAAGGGCACGGTGAGCGGCTCGCGCCAAGCCGGAATGCCCTTGCCCGCCTGCACCATGCGCGCCTGGCAATAGAGATAGCCCAATGCGACGAACAGCACCGGCGCGGCCCAGGTGCGCAGGCCCAGCGCCAGCCCCAGGCCGAGCGGGAACAGCAACAGCGAGACCATTGCCTCGCGCGACATCCAGGATGCGCCGGGCTTGCGCAACACGTTGAGCGCCCGCAGCGGGCGGCCGATCTCGAGCCATAC
>JAAOZX010000222.1 GCA_012274225.1 Comamonadaceae bacterium
GTGCACGCGAGTGGTCAGCCCGCCGGGCATGCGTTCGAGCGCGGCCGCGCCGGGGATGTTGGCGAAGGCCAGGCACTCGGTGGCGAACTTCAGGTTGGCACGCCGGGCATCGTCCAGGCCGCGCAGATAGGCGCCGACGCCGTAGTAGGACGTGGTGCCCCGGTCGGCCTGGTGCGGGAACGAGCCGCCGTGCGCGCTGGACGGCCAACAGGGCGTGCCCGGGCAATGCGCTGCGCACAGGCCGGCCAGAGTCCGCTCGAACAGCGCGCCGGTCCATTGCTCGCGCGGCGCGCCCCACATCGCGGCCTGCTGCTCCACCTCGCTGTTGCCGCACAACACGGCCAGACAGGGCCGCGCATGCAGCCGCTCCAGCTGCTGGCGCACCTCGCACTGCACCGAGGCGAGGAACGCCGGGTCCTCGCCCGGATAGTCCATGTTGGCGAACATGAAGTCCTGCCAGACCAGCACGCCCTGCTCGTCGCAGGCCTCGTAGAAATGATCTTCCTCGTAGACCATGGTGCCCGCCACCCGCAACATGTTCATCCCGGCGCTGCGGGCCTGGATCAGCGCGTCGCGGCATTGCGCGCGCGAAGCGCGCAGGCTCACCGGATCGAGCGGTGTCCACACGGCGCCGCGGCAGAACACCGGTACGCCGTTGACCTTGAGCCGGAAGTCGCCGTTGGCCGTGTCCAGCTCGATCGTGCGGAACCCCACGTTGCCGAGCGCGATGCGCGCCGGCGTCCCGTCGGCTTGGCGCAGGCACAGGGTCGCGCGGTAGAGGCGGGGTTCGCCATGGGTGTGGGGCCACCACAACTGGACGTCGGGCAATTGCATTTCGCCGGCGAACTCGCCGCTGCCGTACCTGCCCTCCAGCGGCTGGGAATGAACCTCTCCGCCGCGATCGAGTTCCAGGGTAACGCCGGTGGGGCTGCCGATGGGCAACTCGACGCTGCATCGCACGACGCCGGTCCCATCGCTGACCGTTGCTTGCATGCGCAGATTGCGCAAGTGCGAACCATCGCGCCGCTCCAGCCAGATGTCGCGCCAGGGGCCTACCACGGCGGCCGGGGGCGACCAGCCCGGCGTGCGGCCCAGCAAGGTGGTGCGCAACCAGCGCAACTGCTGATGATCCACCATGGGGGCGCGCCAGCGCGGCCGGGCGCGCCGCTGGACCAGCGCGGCGTCGAGAGAACCGCAGCGGATCAGCAGCTCGTTGCCGGTTGCCAAAAGCGCATCGCCGACCTCGCATTCGTGCGCAATGAACATGTTGTCGCTGTCCAGCAGCGGCTTGCCGTTCAACTGGACCTGGGCCAGGGTCGCCAGGCCGTCGAAGCCCAGCACCACCGATTCGCCCGGAGCGCCGGGGTGATCGAACCGCAACCGGTACCACCAGTCCTGCCCATCGAAAGCCCGTGGGGCCTCGTCCAGCGACCAATGACCGAGGTCACGCAGGGCCGCGGCCACGGGCTGGGGCGAACCGATGGCAACCCAGCCTGCATCCGGGTCCGGGCGCACGGCAGCCCTGCTCGCCGGCGCGGCGCACATCCACCAATTGGCAGCCAATTTTCCGCGTCGCGGGTATCTGGCGATCTGCGCGTCCATGCGACGCCCTTCAGGCAGCCGTGAGCTCGCTGACGGCGCGACTGATCGAGTCGATGCTGCTGAAGACGTTGCGCTTCAGCATGTGGTCCGGAAACTCCACGTCGAAGGCGGCTTCCAGCGCCAGCATCACGTTGACACTGGCGTGCGAAGTCAGGCCGCACTGGTAGAGGTCGGCAGCGGCGTCGACCTGGTCGGCGTCCTGATTCAGGCGACCGTAGTCGCGCAGCACATTGCGTATCCGCGTCTCGGAATGCAGCAGGATGGTCATGGTCGCGATGGGTTTCGATTCTCGTTGTTGAAAAGCACCGTCGCGACGGCACCGGCATAGTCGCCGTCGTGACTCAAGCTCACCAGGATGTGGTCGACGCCCCGGTTGGCGGCAATAGCCGCAGCCCGACCGTGCAACCGAACGCTGCAATCTCCGTCATCGAGCCTGTGCACTTCGATGTCGCGCCAGTTCACGCCCTCATCGCTGAGCGCCAGCGCCTTGATCACCGCCTCCTTCGCCGCGAAGCGCGCCGCCAGCCGTTCGGCCGCGAGCCCTGCCCCGGACCGCGCATAGGCGAGCTCGTGCTCAGTGAAGAGGCGCGTTTCGAACGCCATGCCGAACTGCTGGAGCGAGTGCGCAACCTGGCTCACCTGCACCAGGTCAAAACCCAACCGGATGCCGGCAGGCACACTGCGCGACATTCCCTCAGCCACCGCCTGCATGACTCTCACGTTTGCTGATCTCCGATCACGAACAAATTGCAACCGCCACACCACGCCGTTACGCGTTACTGCCAGAATAGTCGTAACCGGATGGACGAAATGTAAGACGGCGCCCCATGGCGCCGTCGCCGCAGAGCTTATGGCCCGCTCCCGTCCGCTCAGGTTTCGGGAGGTTCATGGATTCTTCATCGCTGGGATTTCACCCCGGGTTCGCGCCGCTGCTCGAGGCCACGCGCAGCATTGCGGCCGAAGTAGCCGCACCCCATGCGGACGACGTCGACCGCAAGGCCCGATTTCCGATTGAAACCGTTACCGCCCTTGGCGAAGCGGGCGTGCTGGCCGCGGCGGTTCCGCGCGAGTTGGGCGGCGCCGGCTGCGGGATGCTGGAGCTGGGGCAAATGTGCGCGGCACTGGCGCAAGCCTGCGGTTCGAGCGCCATGGTACTGGCCATGCATTACAGCCAGCTCGCGTGCCTTGCGCGGCACGGCATGAGCAGCGATTTTTTTCGCGAGTACATGAAGGGCATGTTGCAGCGCCCGCGCCTGCTGGCGTCGATGACCTCCGAGGTCGGAACCTACGGCGACACCCGATCGAGCATCTGCGCCGTTCAGCGCGACGCCGGCCGCTTCCGTCTCACGAAGGACGCGACCACCGGCTCCTATTGCCATCAGGCCGATGCGATCCTGGTGACCTGCCGGCGGGATCCGCAGGCCGCTTCCAGCGACCAGGTGCTGGTGATGGTGCAACAGGACGATTGCACGCTGGCGCAGACCACGACCTGGGACACGCTGGGGATGCGCGGCACCTGCAGTCCCGGGTTCCGGCTCGAGTCGTCCGGTCCCGAGGCGCAGATCGTTCCGGGCACTTTCGCCGACAGCTCGGCGCAGACCATGGTGCCCTATTCGCACATCCTCTGGTCGTCGCTCTGGTACGGCATCGCCGCCGACGCGGTGGCCAAGGCGGCGCAGTTCGTGCGGGGGCAGGCGCGCCAGTCGCCCGGTACCGTGCCGCCAACGGCGACACGCCTGGCCCAGGTGTCGCTGGCGCTGCAGAACATGAAGCAGAACTGGCAGTCCGCGGCCCAGGCGTTCGATGCGCTCGCGCCCCAGGCGCAGGCCGAGGAGCTGTCGGGCATCGGCTGGGCGCTGCGCCTGAACAACCTGAAGATCTCGTGCTCCGACGCGGCGCCGCAGATCGTGCATCGGGCGCTGCAGATCGTCGGCATCCTGGGCTACAAGAACGACAGCCCGTTCAGCCTGGGCCGGCATTACCGCGATGCTCTCTCGGCGTCGCTGATGATCTCCAACGACCGCATCGCCGCCAGGAGCGCGTCGATGCTGCTGGTCTACAAGGACACGCCTTGACCGTTGCCTACGACATCGCCGGCTTCAACGCTGCCCTGGTCGAACACGGCCTGATCGTTCCCACCGCCGTCAGAGGCACCTACGGCCGCGGGCCGGTGTTCGAGGACATCGCGCTGCGCTTCAACGCGCTGGTCAGCCGCATCGCCGGGCCGGACGGCGCGCAGGAGCTGAATTTCCCGCCGGTGCTGGCGCGCGCCTTGATCGAGAAGGTGGGCTACCTGGACAACTTCCCGCAGCTCTGCGCATCGGTGCACAGCTTCTTCGGCAACGACGCAGCGGCGCGCGAGCTGTCGGCCAAGGTCCATGGCGGCGAGCGCTGGGAGAGCATGCTTTCGCCCACCGACGTCATGCTCACGCCGGCGGCCTGCTATCCGGTGTATCCCACCTTCAGCGGTTTGTTGCCGGAGGGCGGCCGGCTGATTTCGGTGCTGGGCTGGGTGTTTCGCCACGAGCCCTCCGACGAGCCGACCCGGCTGCAGGCCTTTCGCATGCGCGAATTCATCCGCATGGGGCGCCCCGACGACGTGGTGGCGTGGCGCGATGCCTGGTACAAGCGCGGGCTCGACCTGTTGCTCGGGCTGGGGCTGCCGGCGGCGGGCGACGTCGCCAGCGATCCGTTCTTTGGCCGCGCCGGCAAGATGCTGGCGGCCAGCCAGGTCGACCAGCGGCTGAAGTTCGAGATCCTGGTGCCGGTGATCTCGCTCGACAAACCGACGGCCGTGTGTTCCTTCAACTGGCACCAGGACCACTTCAGCAGCGTGTTCGGCATCCGCAACAAGGACGACTCCGTCGCGCACACCGCCTGCCTGGGTTTCGGGCTGGAACGGGTGACGCTGGCGCTGCTCAAGACCCATGGCTTCGACCCGGCACACTGGCCCGACAGCGTGCGCCGCCAGCTCTGGCCATGAGCCGCTCGGCCGTTCCGGAGGCTCATGGCACCGCAGCCCGCAGGGCAGAGGTTACCCAGTGAGCCGCCAGGAAGTCCTGCCCGGGCTCCGGGCAGCCCACTACCAGCGCCATTGGCTGCACGGCGAGAACGCCGTGTGGGCCGAGAAGAACTGCTATGGCGACATGTGGATCGAGTTGATCCATGCGCTGAAGCTGGAGCCGCTGGCCTCGCTGGGCTACACCCTGGCCGTGGATTTCGAGGGCGACCAGTGGACCTTCTTCAAGCCGCCGCTGAACGAACTGCGTGACCTGTACGGCATCGACGTGCAGGAGCTGACCGTCTGGCGGCCGCTCGTCGAGCACGCCGTGGAGCACCTGGGCGCCGGCAAGTTGATCAGCACCGAAGCCGACTCGTTCTGGCTGCCCGATACCGCGGGCACCGACTACCGCCAGCGCCACACCAAGACCACGATCACGCTGACCCACCTGGATGTGGCGGGCGAGACGCTGGGCTATTTCCACAACGCCGGCTATTGCGAACTCGCGGGCGAAGACTTCCGCAACCTGTTCCGGCTCGATGCGCCGGCCGACCCGCGCTACCTGCCGCTTTTCGCCGAGCTGGTGCACATCGACCGCATCGTGCGTCATCCGCCGGACGACCTGACGGTGCTCGCGTTGCGCCTGCTGCGCAAGCACCTGGACTGGCGGCCCAAGACCAATCCATTCGTGCGCTTCGGCGAGCGTTTCGCGCAGGACCTGCCGAATTTGCGCGAGGCCGGCCTGGACCGCTATCACGCCTGGGCCTTCGCCTCCGTGCGGCAGGCGGGCGCCGCTTTCGAACTGACGGCTGCGCATTTGCGGTGGCTGGCGAGTTTCGACATGACGGCCCTCATGCCATCAGCCGAACTGTTCGACGCCATTGGCCAAGGCAACAAGGCCCTGATTCTCAAAGCCGCCCGCGCCGTCAACTCGGGCCGGCCGCTGGACGCCGCCCCGCTGTTCGCCGAGATGGCGCAGGCCTGGGACCGCGGCATGGTGCTGCTGCAGGATGGGCTGGAGGAGCATGACCGCGGCGCCAGCACCGCCGTTTCTTGACATTTGCTAAGGCGCGGCAACGCCGGTCGAACCGGCGGCCCGGGCCTCTCCCTAAGATGCAGGCAGGCGAAGTTCGCCAGCTCCCATCCCTTGGAGGTCGAGATGAAATTGTGGAGGTATCACTTGCTGGCCACGGCGGGTGCCCTGATCGCGGCTTGCGCCATGACCACTGCGCCGGCGGCCTTTGCCGCCGCAACAACGGAGGCGGTGCACGATCACGGCCACGCCATGCCCAGCAAGCTCTCGCTGGATCAAGGCCGCAAGTGGGGCGCCGATGCCATGACCGGCAAGGCGCCGAAACTCCAACCGCAACCAGGACTCGTGCAGGTCGCCACTGCCGAACAACCATGCACGATACTTTGATCACCCCGGCTTTAAGCCCCTTCACCTCGGCCACTGACCTCGCACCCGGCCGTTCACGCGCCGAGGGCGAAGCGGCGGAAGCGGCGCGCCCGATGGCGACGCCCGCCTTCTTCGACGACGTGCCAGCGATCGTGATGTACGACGCCCTGGCCGAGACGCTGGGCGCGGTGGCGGACGGCGTCATCGAGTACCGCTACCTCGACGCGGTCAAGCTGGCCGGGCACTCGTGTCCCACCGTGGCCGGCGCCTGGCTGATGACGCGGGCGGCTTTGGCGCGGCTTTACCCCGGCGAGATGCCGCGCCGCGGCGAGCTGCAGGTGGAGATGCGCGAACCGCAGGACGCCGGCGTGACGGGCGTCATCGCCAGCGTCGCGGGCCTGATCACCGGCGCCGCCGGGCCGGGCGGTTTCCACGGGCTGGGCGGACAACATGCCCGGCGGGGTTTGCTGGCATTCGACCGGCCTCTGCGCGGGCAAATGCGGATCACCCGGCTGGACACCCGCCAAAGCGTGGAGCTGTCGCACCATGGGGAAGCGGTGCCGCGCCCCTTGGGGCTCGGTCAGCTGATCCAGGCGGCACTGGCACCCGGCGCCAGCCGCACGGCGCGCCAGGCTTTCGCCTCGGCCTGGCAGGGCTGGGTGCGAACCCTGCTGATCGATCATGCCAACGACCCCGCCTTGATCATCGTGGAACAATGAGCCTGGATGGCTCGCCGCGAAATTGCGCCCCAGGTGTTTTTGGCCGCGCTGCCGCTGTTCAAGGGGCTGGACGCGCCCACCCTCGAGCGGCTGGCGGCAGCGACCACGCGCCACGCGTTCAAGCGCGGCGAGCGCGTGTTCGGCAAGGGCGACCCGGTCACCGGGATGTACGTCGTGGTCTATGGCGAGATCCGGCTCATTGCCCGCAGCGCGGTGCGTGGTGAACGGCTGACGGGCGTCGTGCGCGGGGGCCGCAGTTTCGGCGAGCCCATGATGTTCCTCGAAAGACCGGCCGTGGTCGAAGCGCAGGCTGCGACCGACGCGCTGGTGCTGCAGTTGCCCAAGCAGGCGGTGTTCGACGAGCTGGGGCGCAACCCGCGCTTTGCCCGCCGCATGATCGCCGGCCTGAGCCAGCGCATCGAATCGCTGGTGCAGGAAGTCGAGCGGCTGTCGACCGGCAGCGGGCGGGCGCGCCGGGTGGACTACCTGCTGCGCAATGCGGGCTCCGGGCCGGGGCCGCGCACCGCCGCGCTGCCCGCCACCAAGGGCGCCGTCGCCTCGCACCTGAACCTGACACCCGAACATTTCTCGCGGCTGCTGCACGAGCTGGTCGACGAAGGCCTGATCCAGGTGCGCGGCCGCAGCATCACGGTGCCCGACCCGGGCCGCCTGGCAAAGGGCGCAGCAGAACCGCGGGCGAAGACCTGAGCCGTTACAGGGCCCGATTCATATCCACATCGAGACCGGCCTGCTTCATTTCGCGCGCCAGCAACAGGCGCCACACCCCGGCCTCGTCCAACACATGGCGCACCACCATGCCCTCCAGTTCGGGCCCGAGAGCGGGCGGCCCGTCGAACAGGAAGCACACCCGGCGGCGCCCCACGGCGCCGAACAGGAAGCCGGCTTCCAGCAGGACTTCCGGGTGCACGGCCGCACTGCCTGAAGCTGCACCCAGGTCGTTGGCCGGAAGCATCACGATGGCGTAATCCGCGCCGCGCACTTCATCGAGCGCATCGATGGAACGGCTCTGGCCCTGATTCGCCAGGGCCTGAACCATCGACGGTTCGAGGCCGAGCCGCTCCACGAATGTCGCCGCGGCCTTGCCGATGGCGGCGTCCAGGCGGCAAACGATCGCGACACGGCGGCCGCTTGCACCCCGCTGCGGCGGCACAGGTCCGCCCCCGGGTTCGGATTGTGGCTCGGGCGTCGGCATGGAAACTGGCATGGACGTTGACATGGGGGTTCCTGTTGGCGTTGGCGTTGGCGTTGGCGTTGGCGTTGGCGTTGGCGTTGGCGTTGGCGTTGGCGTGGGCGTTGGCGTTGGCGTTGGCGTGGGCGTTGGCGTTGGCGTGGGCGTGGGTGTGGGTGTGGGTGCAGGCGTCGGGGTCGGGGTCGGTGCCGGCGTCACCGGTGTGGCCGGCGGCGTGGCCATTGGCGCAGGCTCGGGCTCGACCGTGGGTGCAGTCGCCAGATCTTCCAGGCGCTGCGCCAGGATCTTGCGGGCAGATTCCAGCTTGGCGGTCGCGTTCTTGATCCCCTGCGCCAGACTTTGCTTCAGCTCGTCGACCGTGAAGCGGTCGCCGAAAGTCGTGTCGAGCGACGAAGCCAGAGCGCCGATCGCGTGCTGCTTGTACGCCGGTGTGCCCATGCCGAGCACTTCGGCCAGGGTGGCGTTGGTCCGCTGTTGCAGGCGCTCGACCCGCGGGTCCCAGCGTTCCCGGATGACCGCGGTATTGAAGCTCCTTAGTTCCTTCGCCTGCCGATCGACCTTCTTGATCGCATCCTCAAGCGCAGCGCTGTCTTGGGTGCGATCGGCGTTCTCTTTGCCAGTGGACATGGCGTCTCCTCTTGACGCCCGACTCTACCGGGACGCGGGCATTCGTGCCAGTCGCGTTCCGAAATTGCGCCTGGCCCGCGGAGAAAGCCAGGCCGCCCGCCGGCTGTGGCGCATCAAATTCCGCGGATCGACGGCGTAACCGTCAGCTCCAGTCCACTTCGTGGCGCGTGGTCAGCGGGTCCAGGCGCTGGTGCACCGCGCGCTCGATCGCGGCGCGCTGCGACTCGGGCCAGCCCGGCAGGCGCACGGTGATCAGGTTGCCGTGCACCGGATGGGCGGCGACGGTGACGGCGATGTCCAGCCCCGGCTCCTGCAGGTCGGCCAGCATCTTCGCAACCTTGCGCCTGGCCGCGTCCCAGCGCAGTTGCGGCTTGAAGATCTTGCCCACTGCCGTCAAAGGAATCGCGTCGATCAGGTAGACCTGAACCGGGTTGGCCGCGCGCTCGGGCGTGCGCTCGGCGATGTACGCCAGCAAATCGGCCGGTTCGGCCGGGGTCTGCGGCTTCAACTGCACATAGGCCACCGGCAGTTCGCCCGCATAGGCATCGGGTTCGCCCACCACCGCCGCCAGCGCCACCGCGGGATGACGGAACAGGATCTCCTCGATCACGATCGGGTCAATGTTGTGGGCACCGCGGATGATCAGGTCCTTGGCGCGCCCGGTGATCCAGAGGTAACCCTCTTCGTCCAGGCGGCCCAGGTCGCCGGAATTGACCCAGCCCGGCTCGACGAACGCGGTGCGGTTGTGCGCTTCGCTCAGATAACCCGAGAACACACCCGGCCCCTGCATGGCCACCGTGCCGATCTCGTTGACCGCGCAATCGCGCTCGTAGCGGCCGTTGGCGTCCAGTTGCACCACTCGCACGCGGCTATACGGCCCGGGATGGCCGACCGAGCCCAGACGAACGGGGCGGTCCGGATAGCTCATCAAGTGCACGCTGGCGGTTTCGGTCATGCCATAGACCTCGAGCACCGGCACCTTGAACTGCCTCACGTACTCGTTGGCTACCGCCACCGGAATGGCCGAGCCGCCGCCCGAGCACCAGCGGATGCTGGAAACGTCGGCGTCGCCGCGCGGCACGTTGAGAGCCGCAGCCAGCACCGTGGGCACGCCACCGAAAATCTGCGGCCGGTAGCGCTGCACCAGTTGCCAGACGTTGCGCACCGCGTTCGGATTGCGCCAGCCGGCCGGCGACAGCACGACCACCGTCGAACCCATGGCGAAGCTGGCCAGCCCTTGCGTCAGCGCGCCGCCGACGTGGAACAAAGGCAGGCCGAACAGGATGCAATTGCCCGGCAGCTTCAGGCCGAGCAACCAGGCCTGGTAGACCTCGTTGCGGTGGGTGTGGCGCACGAGCTTGGGCATGCCGGTGGTGCCGCCGGTGTGGAAGTACGCGGCGGTGTCGCCGGCCGCGATGCGCCGTCCGCTGAGCAGCCGGTCCGAAGGCTGCGCGGCCGCCAGTTGCTCGTAGCTGTACACGCGGTCCGCTCCGTTGCCCGGCCCCTTCAGCACCACGACAGCCTCGAGCGCCGGCAACTCCTTGCGGATGCGCTCGACCTTGGCCCAGAGGTCCGGTCCGGCCTGCGCGCTCAGGGTCACCAGCACCTTGGTGTTGGCCGCGCGCAGGATCTCGGCGATCTGCACCGGCTCGAGCAGCGGATTGACCGGGTTGGCGATGCCGGCGGCCTGCGCGCCGAACAGCGACATGAAACTCTCCGGCAGCAACGGCAGCAGGAAACTCACCACGTCGTCCGGGCCCACGCCCAGTTGTCCGAACAGGTTGGCGGCCTGCGTCACGCCCGCCATGAAGTGACGGTAGCTCAGGGTCACCGGCGGTTCGGCGGGATCGGCATTGGGCAGGAACTGCAGGGCCGGCGCGTCGGGGTTGCGCGCGGCGCCCAGTTGCAGGGCCTCGTAGGTGCTTTGCGCGGCGACGCGCTCGTCGTACGGCGTGGCCTCGAAGGCCCGCAACAGCGCATCGGTGCTCAAGTCGGGCCGCTGGGCGCCCATCAACCGGTCCAGTAAATGAAATTGCGTCATGCAGTCTCCGCGATTACGGCCAAGTGGCTGGGGGAGGTGCAGCATAAGGGAAACCGGCGCCCTTGTGGGCCGGTTCGATGACGCATCGCAGCAGGGATTGCCAGGGGTTCGTATTGGAGGGGCGGGCGTATAGTTTGTGCGCGACCCGGCGCCACCGGCCATAACAACAGAGGACGACATCATGACCTTCCAACGCTTCACCCGACGCGCCGCCCTGGCGCTGGCAGCGCTCGCCTGCTGCGGCGCCGCCTTCGCCCAGCAACCCTGGCCCAGCAAGACCATCCGGTGGATCGTGCCCTACACGCCCGGCGGCATCACCGACAACGCCACGCGCATGGTCCTGCAGAAAGTGCAGGAGCAGACCGGCTGGCAGATCGTGGTCGAAAACAAGCCCGGCGCCAATTCGCTGCTGGGCGCCGACATGGCCGCCAAGTCGACGCCGGACGGCTACACGTTCCTCACGGTGATCGCCGCCCACGCCGCCAATGCCACGCTGTACGCCGGCCGCATGCCGTATGACCCGGTCAAGAGCTTCTCGCCAGTGTCGCTGGTGGGCATCGCCCCGCTGCTCATGACGGCCAACAACGACCTGCCGGCCAAGGACGTGAAGGAACTGATCGCCTACGGGAAGGCCAATCCAGGCAAGCTTTCATTCGGCTCGTCGGGTGTCGGGGCGGCGGCGCACCTCACCACCGAATTGTTCAAGCAGACCGTCGGCATCGACATGGTGCACGTGCCCTACAAAGGCACCGCCCCGGCGCTGCAGGACCTGATGGGCGGAAGCATCCAGATCCTGGTCGATACGCCCAGTGCGCTGATGCCCCATGTGAAGGGCGGCAAGATCAAGGCCATGGGCATGTTCTCGGCCAGCCGCCTGCCCGCCGCGCCCGAAGTGCCGACCATCGCCGAAGCCGGCGGCCCGCCGTTGCAGTCGTCGACCTGGGTGATGTTCCTCGCGCCCGCCGGCGTGCCGGCTGCGATCGTCAACCGCATGGCCGTCGAAGTCGCCAAGGCCGTGGCCTCGCCGGACATCAAGGGCCGCTTCGAGGCGCTGGGCATAGAACCGGTCGGCAATTCACCGGACCAGGCCGCGAAGTTCCTGGCCGACGAAATCGCGAAGTGGGCGAAGGTGATCACGGCGGCGGGGGTGAAGGCGGAGTGAAGGGCCGAGCCGAGCGCGATATTCAAGAACGGGCAATTCCGACAGCTCGTCGGCCGCACCCGATGTGAA
>JAAOZX010000033.1 GCA_012274225.1 Comamonadaceae bacterium
ATCGTTCAATCGGGTCACCGTCGACGGCGACACCTCCACCAACGACTCGTTCGTGGTGGTGGCCACCAACCAGGCGGCCCATGCCCCCATCACCTCGCTCGCCAGCCCCGCCGGCAAAGCTCTGAAAGGCGCCATGCTGGACGTGGCGCGCCGCCTCGCCCACGCGATCGTTCGCGATGGCGAGGGGGCGACCAAGTTCATCACCATCCAGGTCGAGGGTGGCAAGACCGGCGAGGAATGCCGCAAGGTGGCGTATGCGATCGCGCATTCACCGTTGGTCAAGACCGCGTTTTTCGCGAGCGACCCGAACCTGGGCCGCATCCTGGCCGCGGTCGGCTACGCTGGCATCGCCGATCTGGATCCGGACACCCTGGACCTGTACCTTGACGACGTGCATGTCGCGATTCGGGGCGGTCGCAATCCGGCCTACCGCGAAGAGGACGGCCAGCGGGTCATGAAACAGAGCGAGATCACCGTCCGGGTGGCGCTCGGCCGCGGCAGTGCCGCCGACACGGTCTGGACCTGCGACCTGAGCCACGACTACGTGAGCATCAACGCCGACTATCGCAGCTAGACCGGATGGCCAGGGCCGCCGCGTTCGGCCGCGACAATTCAACAATGAAGGACCGTGACTTGAATCCCAAATTCGACGAGCTGATCGAGCGCGCCGGCCAATTGCTGTCGCGCATCGAAGCCATCCTGCCGCAGCCGCTGTCGGCGCCCGACTGGCACGTTTCGCCCGCCTGGCGCTACCGCAAGCGCTCCTCCGGCCATGGGGTGCTGGAACCCGTTCGACACCTTGCCGAAATCCGGCTGGGCGACCTGAAAGAAATCGACGTGCAGAAGGAAAAGATCCAGCGCAACACGCTGCAGTTCGTCCAAGGCCAGCCGGCCAATAACGTGCTGTTGACCGGCGCACGTGGCACCGGCAAGTCTTCGCTGATCAAGGCCTGCCTCAACGAGTACGCGCCGCTGGGCCTGCGACTCATCGAGGTCGACAAGGCCGACCTGGTGGACCTGCCCGACATCGTCGACGTGGTCGCGTCGCGGCCGGAAAAGTTCGTGGTCTATTGCGACGACCTGAGTTTCGAGGAAGGCGAGCCCGGCTACAAGGCGCTGAAGTCGATCCTGGACGGATCGGTGGCCGCGGCCTCGCCCAATGTGCTGATCTACGCCACCAGCAACCGGCGCCACCTGTTGCCCGAGTACATGAAGGAGAACCTCAGCTACACCCACACGTCGGACGGCGAAGTGCATCCAGGCGAAGTGGTCGAGGAAAAGATCTCGCTATCGGAGCGATTCGGGCTTTGGGTGAGCTTCTATCCTTTCAGCCAGGACGAGTACCTGGCGATCGCCCGCCAATGGCTGTCGTGGTTCGGCGTCGCCGCGGCGGCGATCGATGCAGCCCGGCCCGAGGCGCTGGTCTGGGCTCTGGAGCGCGGGTCGCGCAGCGGCCGCGTCGCCTACCAGTTCGCGCGCGACTACGCCGGCCGCCACCCGCGATGAAGCCGGAAGCCGTCCTGGTGGCCGACGGCGATCGCCCGCGCGAAGGCGGCCCTGATCGCAAGGAAGTTGAAGTCGCAGTCGGGGTGCTGATCCGCCCCGACGGATCGTTCCTGCTGACTTCGCGGCCGCCGGGAAAGGTCTACGAGGGCTACTGGGAATTCCCGGGCGGCAAGGTCGAGCCGGGAGAAACCGTGGAACAGGCACTGCGACGGGAACTGGCCGAGGAAATCGGCGTGGACATCGGCGCCGTGCATCCCTGGCGGATCGAGCGGATCGACTATCCGCACGCCCTGGTCCGGCTGAATTTCTGCAAGGTCTTCGAGTGGGCGGGCGAGCTGCACATGCACGAGGGCCAGCAGTTCGCTTGGGCAACCTTGCCGATCCAGGTGCGTCCGGTGCTGCCCGGCACGCTTCCCGTGTTGCGCTGGTTTGCGCAGGAACGACGTTTCAGCGGGCCCACGCACCCGTCCGATTGAGGTCGCCGGTTACTGCAACTTGGGGTCGCCGAACGGCCGGTCCTCGGGCGGGGCCTCGCCTGGAACCCGAAAGCTTTCGCTGGCCCAGGCGCCCAGGTCCAGGTTCTTGCAGCGTTGCGAGCAGAACGGCCGGTAGGGGTTGCCGGCCGAGTAAACGCTTTCGCCGCCGCAAGCGGGGCAGCGCACCAGGCGCAGCTTCGCGGCAGCATCGGATTGCGGTTTGTTCATTGGAAAGAACTCAGGAACAGAGGGTGAGTTCGAACTGCGCGTCGTCGTTGCTGGCCTGCAGCCGGTCGGCCGACTCCTGGCGCATCAGGCGCACCGACACCATCAGTCGATTGCCGCTGATTTCGGGGACCAGCCCGAGCGACGGATCCAGGCGCAATCGCAACAGCTGGAAGGTGCGGCCCTGCGGCAGGTTCTGCTGCAGCTGCCCGTGGCTGGCCATCACTTTTTGCGGAGTGCCCGAGTCGCGCAGCAACTTCAGGAGCATGTGGATGGATTCCGCCAGGGGGGCCAGCGTGTTGGCCCAGCGTTCAAGGTCAGCCTCACGCCTGCGCGCATCCAGGTGTTGCCAGGCGTAATACGCCGGCAGGTCGAATTCGCAGGTGCCTCCGGGGATGCCGACGCGGCTGCGAATGCTCATCAGCCATTCGTTTTCGGTGAGCGACTGGCCGGCCTTGCCGGGAACCGTGTTCAGGGACGAGAAGCAGCGGTCGAGTTTGGCCACCACCTCGTCCAGCACGGCTTCGGCGATCGCGGGGTTGCCGCGATAGCTGTTGAGGGCCTGCTTCTGCTTTTCCAGGTCCTTCATCACATCGGACTTCAGGTCGGCGCGAGCTGCCACGTCCATCACTTCGAAGATGGTGGCGAGCGCGTAATGGTGATCGACGGGATGCGAACGCGGAACCAGCTCGGCCAACCGCCGGAACAGGTGCTCCAGGCGCAGGTAGGTGCGAATTCGTTCATTGAAGGGGTATTCGTAGAGGATCACGCTTGGCGGGCTCTCGGGTTCGCTTGACAAGCTATTGCAGGGCAGGTGCCGGCTGCCACCGGCACGGCTGCTGCACGACGCTCCATCATAGCCCGAAGCCCGAGGCCGCCTGTGCCACCTTGTCACGCAACTGGTCGAGCGAAATCCCGTCATTGCAGATCACGATGTCTGCCGCTGCGAGGCGCAGCGCACGCGGCGCCTGTGCCGCCATGATTGCGCTGATGGCCTGTGGCTGAAGACCGCTGCGGGCGACCACCCGCTCGACCTGTGTCTCGGGGGAGCAGTCGACGACGAGCACCCGATCGACCTGGGCGCGCCAGCGCCCCGATTCCACCAGCAAAGGAATGTCGAAGACGATGCAGGGGACTCCCGCGTCGAGCGCGGCCTGGACCTGGCGCGCGCTTTCCTGTCCCACCAGCGGGTGGATGATGTCCTCCAGCCGCTTGCGCGCCTGCGGGTCGGCATAAGCCATTTCGCGCATGCGGTCGCGGTCGAGAGCGCCGTCGGCGGTGATGAACTCACTGCCGAAGCGCCGTGCAATGGCCGCGATGGCCGTGCCGCCGGCAGCCGTAGTGGCGCGCGAAATGGCATCGGCATCGATCACGGCCGCGCCCAACCGGGCCAGCATCTTCAGCACGGTGCTCTTGCCGCTGCCAATGCCGCCGGTGAGGCCCACCCGCATGGTCATGGCGAGGGCTCTTACAGCCCGACGGCTGCCAGGATCGAAGCCGGTCCGAACATCATGGCCGTCAGGCCCGCCCCTGCCAGGAACGGTCCGAACGGCACATAGCCGCCTTCACGCAAGCCGGTCGAAAATTTCATGGCGATGCCGACCACGGCGCCGATGACCGAGGCCATCAGGATGATGGGCACCAGCGCCTGCCAGCCGAACCAGGCCCCGAGCGCGGCGAACAGCTTGAAGTCGCCGTAGCCCATGCCTTCCTTTCCGGTCAGCAGCTTGAAGCCGTGATAGACCAGCCACAGGGACAGATAGCCCGCCACGGCGCCCCCCAGGGCCTGCTGCAGCGTGACGTCGTTCCAGCGCAGGGCCGCGACGATCAGACCCGCCCAAAGCAGGGGCAGGGTGATGTCGTCGGGCAGCAGCGTGGTGTCCCAGTCGATCAGCGCAAGCGCCACGATCGCCGCTGAAAAGCCGCACCAGGCGCCGCCGGCCGGAGTCGCGCCCCAATGCCACACCGAATAGCAGAACAGCGCGGCAGTGGCCAACTCCACCAGCGGATAGCGCAAGCCGATCGCCGCGCCACAGGCCGAGCACTTGCCCCGCAGCACCAGATAGCTCAGCACCGGCACGTTCTCGTACCAGCGGATCAGGTGGCCGCACTGCCGGCAGCGCGACCGCGGCTGCGTCAGGTCGAACGGCGGAGCGTCGTCCGGCGTCTTGCCCTGCAATTGCGCGCACTCGTCGGCCCATTGCCGCTCCAGCATCTTGGGCAGCCGGTAGATCACCACATTGAGGAAGCTGCCCACGAGCAGCCCCAGGACACCGGCCGCCGCGGCATCGACCACAGGAGAGACCAGCATCAAACGACCTGGCCGAGCTTGAAGATGGGCAGGTACATCGCCACCACGATGCCGCCGATGATGCCGCCCAGGAACACGATGATGATCGGCTCCATCAGGCTGGACAGCCCGGCCACCATGTCGTCGACCTCGGCCTCGTAGAAATCGGCCGCCTTGCCCAGCATGTGGTCGAGCGAGCCCGACTCCTCGCCGATGGCGCACATCTGCAGCACCATGGTCGGGAAGACGTTGGAATTCTGCATGGCCACCGTCAGGCTGGTACCGGTAGAGACCTCGATCTGGATCTTTTCGGTGGCCATCGCATAGACCGAATTGCCGGCCGCCCCCCCCACCGAATCCAGCGCCTCCACCAGCGGCACACCGGCCGCGAACATGGTGGACAGGGTGCGGGTCCAGCGCGCGATCACCGACTTGTAGACCAGGTCACCGAAGACCGGCACCTTGAGCATCACCCGGTCCATGAACATCTGGACCTTCTCGCTGCGCTTCCAGGCCTGCGCGAAGAAATAGAAGCCGCCGCCCAGGCTGCCGAAGATCAGCCACCAGTACTTGACGAAAAACTCGCTCATGCCGATCACGACCAGGGTCGGTGCCGGCAGGTCCGCGCCGAACGAGCTGAACACTTCCTTGAACGCCGGGATCACGAAGATCATGATCACGGCCACCACGATGAAGGCCACCACGACCACCGAAATCGGATACATCAGGGCGGACTTGATCTTCGACTTGATGGCCTCGGTCTTTTCCATGTAGACGGCCAGGCGATCCAGCAGGGCGTCCAGGATACCGGCGGCTTCGCCGGCTTCGACCAGGTTGCAGTAGAGGTTGTTGAAGTAGATCGGGTACTTGCGGAAAGCTCCGGAGAGCGATGTGCCGGTCTCGACGTCGGTGCGCACATCGTTGAGCAGCTTGGTCACGCTGGCGTTTGAGTTGCCGCGCCCGACGATGTCGAAGGCCTGCAGCAGCGGAACGCCGGCCTTCATCATGGTGGCGAGCTGGCGGGTGAAGATGGCGATGTCCTTGGGCTTGATCTTGCTGCCCGAGCGCATCCGGCGCTTCTTGACCTTGGTCGGCGAAACGCCCTGGCGCCGCAGCGCCGACAGCACCTGGAACTCGCCGGCTGCCCGCGTTTCGCCGCGGATCTGCTTGCCGTTGCGGTCGCGACCTTCCCACTCGAATACGAATTCAACAACTTTGGTAGCGGCCGTGGCCATGGACGGGTACTCCTCTCAACCTTTGCGGGCGGTCATACGTTGGTGCAGCCCAGGACTTCCTCGAGCGAGGTGACTCCCAGTTTGACCTTGTGCAGACCGGATTGACGCAGGCTTCTGACCCCCTCGAGTTCGGCCTGCTTGGCGATTTCCGGCGCGCTGCCGTCAGCCAAAATGATGCGCTGGATCTCGTCGCTGATCGGCATCACCTGATAGATGCCGACCCGGCCCTTGTAGCCATTGTTGCAGGCTGCGCAGCCAACGGGACGATAAGGCGTCCAGGTGCCGTCGACCTCCTCATCTTTGAATCCCGCCTCGATCAGGGTCTCGTGCGGGATGTCGGCCGGCGCCTTGCAGGTGACGCACAGCCGCCGGGCCAGGCGCTGGGCCGTGATCAGGATGACGCTGGAGGCGATATTGAACGGTGCGATGCCCATGTTGCGCATCCGTGTCAAAGTGGCGGGAGCGTCGTTCGTATGCAACGTCGACAGCACCATGTGGCCGGTCTGGGCGGCCTTGATCGCGATATCGGCGGTCTCCAGGTCCCGGATTTCGCCGACCATGATCACGTCCGGATCCTGCCGCAGAAACGATTTGAGCGCCGCCGCGAACGTCAGACCGGCCTTGTCGTTCACGTTGACCTGGTTGACGCCGGGCAGGTTGATTTCCGACGGGTCCTCGGCGGTGGAGATGTTGACCCCCGGCTTGTTCAACAGGTTCAGACAGGTGTAGAGCGAAACAGTCTTGCCGGATCCGGTGGGTCCGGTCACCAGCACCATGCCATACGGCCGCGTCACGGCGTCCATCAGGCGCTTCCTTTCCTCGGGCTCATACCCGAGCGCCTCGATGCCCAGCTTGGCGCTGCTGGGGTCCAGGATACGGATCACGATCTTTTCACCGAATAGCGTGGGCAGGGTGCTGACGCGGAAGTCGATCACCCGGTCGGGGCCGATCTTGAGCTTCATCTTCCCGTCCTGCGGGACCCGCTTC